>JALYYH010000039.1 GCA_030946665.1 Gemmatimonadota bacterium | reverse complement strand
CGAGGTCACTGGCTGGGATGCGCAGCGCGCGCTGGACAAGGCCGACGATATCTACGACACGGTTCTCAAGGTGTTCGACATCGCGGAGTCGAAGCACATTCCGACCTATGAAGCGGCCGATCGTCTGGCCGAGCAGCGTCTGGCGGAGGCGCCATGAGTGAAACGATTCCAATCGCGTCCGATCACGCCGGTGTCGAGATGAAAAACCGGCTGGTGTCGGAGCTGAAGAAACTGGGTTATCACCCCGACGACATGGGCGCGAACGATCCGAGCAAGTCCGACGACTACCCGGACTACGCGCATCCTCTCGCCAGTGAAGTTTCCAAGGGTGAGGTGAAACGCGGAATTCTCCTCTGTGGATCGGGAGTCGGCATGGACATAGTCGCCAACAGGTATCCCGGAGTTCGGGCTGCGCTCGCCTGGGCGCCCGCAATTGGCGAGCTCTCGCGCAAGCACAATGACTCGAACGTCCTCGTGCTTCCTGCGCGCTTCATGACGGACGATCAGGCCATCGAGACCATGAAGGCTTGGCTGGATGCTAAATTCGAGGGTGGCCGCCACGAGCGGCGGGTGGAAAAGATCGAACCGAAAGAATAGTTGATGCGCGGACGAAAGCAGCTCCGACCACGGGAAGCCTGATGCCTCAGACGAAATCAGCTCCGAAAACAAAGGCCAAGCTCGCGACGATTGCGATGCCGGCGGGCACTCTCGGGGAGAGCGATCCTGAGATTGCGCGCTTCATCGACCTGGAAGTCGCGAGGCAACGAAGCGGACTCGAGCTGATCGCGAGTGAGAACTTCGTCTCGCCGGCCGTGCTCGAGGCGATGGGAACACCACTCACCAACAAGTACGCCGAGGGTCTGCCGGGAAAGCGGTACTATGGCGGTTGCGAGTTCGTGGACATGGTGGAGCAGTGCGCCATCGACCGGGCGAAGACGCTGTTCTCCGCCGACCACGCCAACGTCCAGGCGCACTCCGGCGCGCAGGCGAATGCTGCGGTGTACCTCGCGTTCCTCAAACCCGGTGACGTCGTTCTCGGTCTCGACCTTTCACAGGGCGGCCATCTCACCCACGGCTCTCCTGTGAATTTCTCCGGTCTCCTGTATCACGCGATTCACTACGGCGTCGGCGATGACGGGCGCATCGACTACGGGCAGATGCAGCAGATCGCGCGCGACCAGAAGCCGAAGATGATCATTGCCGGGGCGAGCGCCTACGCTCGCATCATCGACTTCGAGCCGTTCGCGGAAGTGGCGCGCGAGATCGGCGCAAAGTTCATGGTCGACATGGCGCACTTCGCCGGGCTCGTGGCCACTGGTCATCATCCTTCACCGATTCCGCACGCTGACGCGGTGACGAGCACGACCCACAAGACGCTCCGTGGTCCTCGCGGCGGGTTGATCCTGTGCAAGGAGGAGCACGCGAAGACGATCGACAAGGCGATGTTTCCCGGCACTCAGGGTGGTCCGCTCGAGCACATCATCGCCGCCAAGGCGGTGGCGTTCAAGGAAGCGCTCGATCCGTCGTTCAAGGATTATTGCGGACAAATCGTGCGCAATGCGCAGACGCTGGCGAACGCGCTCATCGAGCTCGGCTTCAACATCGTGTCGGGTGGAACCGACAACCACCTGCTGCTCGTCGATCTGCGGAACAAGAACGTCACCGGGAAAGTAGCAGAGAAGGCGCTCGATTCCGCCGGCATCACGGTCAACAAGAACACGGTTCCCAAGGAGACCCAGTCACCCTTCGTGACAAGCGGCATTCGCATCGGAACTCCGGCGGTAACGACCCGCGGAATGCGGGAGCCGGAAATGGAGCAGATCGCCAAGCTCATCGACAGGGTAATCGCCAGCGGTGGTGACCCGGCGGTCGCGTCGTCAGTCAAGGAGGAAGTACTCGACTTGACGAATCGCTTCCCGCTCTACAAATCCTTCCCCTCAATGGCGGACAAGAAGTAGCAATGGCTGAGCTGGCATTTCGCGAAGGGATCATGGACCAGATTCGCATCCGCGAGCCGCGGTTCGACGAACAGGCATACCTGTTCGTTCTTTCGGCGCTCGAGATGTGTCAGGCACAATTGGCCGCGCGCCGCCACATCACCGGAACCGAGCTGGCACACGCGTGTCGCGCACTCGCCCTCGAACGCTACGGCCTGATGGCGAAGGTGGTCCTGGAGCATTGGGGAATCTCGGCGACTGCTGACATTGGCGACATCGTCTTTACCCTCGTCGACCTCGGATTTCTTCTGAGCCAGCCTCAGGACACGAGAGACGAGTTCGTCGACGTGTTCGACTTCGACAGGGCATTCGAGGGCGATTATCCCTGGAACTGCGCGCAACAGGCGTAGCGCTCTAACCGTCTCAGCGATGCCCCCATCCGCCAGGGTGGTTAGCGCCAGCGAATCAGCGGAGCGCGATCGGGCGGCCATTGAAAGTGGAACTCCCTCGCGTGTGTTGATGCACCGCGCTGGCACCGCCGCGGCAGCGGAGATATCTCGACGATATGCGGATCGATTGCGCCACGGCGCCATTGTGTTCACCGGTCCCGGGAACAATGGCGGAGACGGCTGGGTCGTCGCTGGGACGCTGGCGCGCGCGGGAGTCGCTGTCACCGTGGTCGAGACAGTCGAAGCGAAAAGTCCTGATGCTGTGGCCGAGAAAGCTGCGGCCATCGATTCGGTGAAACGCGTTCGCGGGATTGCTTCGGGTGCGACGGGAGCCGCTGCCGCCCAGGTTGTGATCGACGCCCTGCTCGGCACCGGCGCCGAGGGAGAGCCGCGAGGGAAGATCGCCGAGGCTATCTCTATCATTAACCAGATGCACTCCGGTGGCGCCCGAGTCGCCGCGCTCGACGTCCCCAGCGGACTCGACGCGACCACAGGCCATCACTTGGCCTGCGTCATCGCAGATTCGACTTTCAGCTTCGGCGGGGTCAAGCGCGGCTCGCTGTTGGCGCGCGATTGCTGTGGCCAGATCGTCGTGCTCGATATCGGACTGGATGAAGTGGCGAAACAGAGCGGGAAACTCCCGTGGCTGGTCGATGGCGCGTGGGTTCACGCTCGCATCCCGGCCATTCGCTACGACGCCCACAAGGGAACACGCAAGCACCTCGCGATCGTCGGTGGAGGGAAGGGGATGCCGGGCGCCGTGGTGCTGGCGACTCGGGCGGCACTCAGGAGCGGAATCGGTCTGGTGCGCGCCTTCGTCGCCCGGGAAAACGTCAGCGACGTTCTCAACGCCGCGGCTTCAGCGCTGATCTCTGACTGGCCGACCAAACCTGCGGACATCTCCTCCCAGATTTCAAAGTGGGCCGATGCGATTGTGATAGGTCCAGGTCTCGGAAAATCGAGTCAGACGAGAGAGCTGGTCGAGAAGATTCTTGCGGATTCCCGGCTCCCGGTGTTGCTGGACGCCGACGCGCTTAACGTGTTCAATGGCGACTCCGCCCCTCTCGGGAATTTGCTGCGCGGCAGACCCGCACTCATCACTCCGCACGTCGCTGAGTTTGCGAGACTCGCGAACGTCGACGTGCAACAGGTGATTGCGAACAGATTCGATATCGGATCCGAGCTGGCGCGCGAGCTGGGTGCCACGGTGCTTCTCAAAGGATCCCCGACCGTGATCTTTGCGCCTGATGGCGAGCGCTGCGTTGCCGCGCGTGGCACCGCCGCCCTCGGCACCGGGGGTAGCGGCGACCTGCTCGCGGGAATCGCCGGGACTTTGCTGGCCCAATCTCTGGAAGCGCCAGTGGCGGCGTCTTGCGCGGCGTGGGTTCATGGGCGTGCGGCCGAGCTCTGTGAATACGTCCGCGGCACTACTCTCGAGGACGTCCTCTACGCTCTGCCGCGCGCCTGGAACGAGCCTGAGCCCCGCGCCAGGCCACCTGTTATGGCGGAACTCTCAGCAGTGGCGCAATGAGCGCCCCACGAACGGGCGATGTGCGCAACATCGACCTCGGTCCGGGGAAGGAGTTCGATCTCGTCCGTACTCTCCTCGCCGAATGGGGAGACTCCGCACAGCACATCGGAGATGACGCTGCCATCATCGACGTTCCGCCCGGTGAAAGACTGGTGGTCTCGATCGACACTTCAGTCGAGGGTGTTCACTTTCGTCGCGAGTGGCTCAACTATTTCGAGATCGGATATCGCGCAACTGCGGCCGCGCTGAGCGATCTGGCCGCGATGGCGGCGCGACCACTTGGAATCGTCATCGCGCTGACTCTTCCGGACGCCGACCGGCACGAGGCGCGGGCGCTTGCGACGGGAATAGGACAGGGTGCGTCGGCCGGGTTGTGCCCAATCGTGGGCGGTGATCTCTCATCCGGCAAAACGCTCTCACTCACCATCGCGGCGCTGGGCGGTGTCGCGCGGCCACTCTCACGTGCTGGCGCGAGGGCGGGTCAGCGCGTGTACGTCACGGGTCATCTGGGTGGTCCTGCCGCCGCGGTGCGTGCGTGGCTCGCGGGCAAGGAACCCACAGAGCGGGACAGGGCGCGGTTTGCCAGCCCTGTGTCCCGAATCGAGCCGGCAGTGGGCCTTGCGCAGCGGGGAGCAGCCGCCGCGATAGACATCTCGGACGGATTGGTGGCCGACCTCACCCACGTCGCTGCCGCGAGTAAAGTCTGCATCGAAATCGACCTCGACCGAATTCCGCATGTCGAAGGAGTATCACCCCTTCAGGCGGCGAATTCCGGGGAAGAGTACGAGATCGTGGTGACCGCTCCAACGATCGACACCGACGCTTTCGCCTCGGAATTTGGCCTGGCACTCACTGAAATCGGCCGGGTTGTTGCCGGTTCTCCTGGCGTCGATCTGGTCAAGGACGGAAAAAAAATCGCTCCGCCGCCCGGCTTCGATCACTTTCGAGACAAATGATCTCTTTTTTGAGAACGATCCTTACAGTTGTCACGGCGTTCGTCGTGACGACCGTTTTGGGCCTTACGACAATCATCGCCGGGCTGCTCGGAGTCAAAGACAGGCCGAACGGCATCTATGACAAGATTCCGCGCTGGTGGTCGGCATCTGTATTGTGGGCCGCCGGCATCAAGCTTCGTGTTCACGGACTCGAGAACGGCGGAAACGCCGAGCCCCGAATCTTCGCCTCCAATCACGTCAGCTGGTTCGACGTGGCGGCGTTGGCCAAGGTTCTTCCGCGCCACAAATTCATCGCCAAGGCCGAGCTGTTCAAAATCCCGATCTTCGGCCGCGCCATGCGCGCGGCAGGGATGATCGAGATTCAGCGCGAGAACAGAAAGGCCGCCTTCGGCGCGTATGAGGTGGCAGCAGAGCGAATCAAGCAGGGCAATTCGGTGGTCGTTTTTCCGGAGGGGACGCGCGGGCACGCCTATCCACTCCGCCCTTTCAAGAAGGGTCCATTCGTGCTGGCGATCGCCGCCGGGGCCCCGATCGTCCCGATCGTGGTGCACGGCACCATCGAGATCATGCGCAAGGGCTCAATCTGGGCTCATCCGGGCACGATTGATATACATTTGCTCGAGCCCGTCAGCACCAGCGCTGTGGATTACGATCACCGAGAGGCGTTGTTGCAGACCGTGAGAACGAAGATGGCGGACGCGATGCGCGATATTTACCGCGTCGAGCCGTTGCCAACTCCAATCTCGCGCCTCCCCTCATCCGTCGAGGCTCTTTCATCGCGGGCGGATCCGACGGAGAGACGATAGCCACCGAACCAACTACGAGAACATGTCGACGATAGCAGACATAAAAGCGCGCGAGATCCTGGACAGCCGTGGGAATCCAACTGTCGAAGCCGACGTCTTGCTCGCGAGCGGGGCCTTTGGCCGCGCGGCGGTCCCGAGCGGTGCCTCAACTGGCGAGCACGAGGCGCTGGAGCTGCGCGACGGTGACGCAGAGCGCTATCTGGGGAAGGGCGTCGAACAGGCGGTTCAGAGCGTCGAGGAACGGATTGCTCCCGCACTGAACGGGCTCTCGGCCAGCGATCAGATGCTCATCGACCGCACGATGATCGAGCTGGATGGCACTGACAACAAGGGAAAGCTGGGAGCGAACGCGATACTCGCGGTCTCGATGGCGACCGCGCGCGCAGCCGCGCAGGACGTCGGGCTGCCGCTCTACCGCTATCTCGGCGGGCCAATGGCCCGTACGATGCCTGTGCCGATGATGAACATTCTCAACGGCGGCGCGCACGCCACCAACACCGTGGACTTTCAGGAGTACATGATCGTGCCCATTGGCGCGACGACCTTTCGCGAGGCGCTGCGAATGGGCGCGGAAGTATTTCACGCGCTCAAGAAGGTGCTCGTAAAGCGGAAGCTTTCCACCGGCGTCGGGGACGAAGGCGGGTTCGCACCCGATCTCAAGAACGACGAGGAGGCGCTGCGGGTCGTCGTCGAAGCGATCGAAGCAGCCGGCTACGCTCCCGGGAGTGAGATCGCCGTCGCGCTCGACGTCGCCGCTTCCGAGCTGTACAAGGGGGGCACCTACACCTTCAAGAAAAGCGGCGCGGGAAGTCTCGACGCGGACGGAATGATCGAGCTCTATCGCAAGTGGCTCGACGAATATCCGATCGTCTCGGTCGAAGACGGGCTCGCCGAAGACGATTGGGATGGGTGGGCGAAGCTGACCGCCGCGCTGGGTGATCGCGTGCAGCTGGTGGGCGACGACTTGTTCGTAACCAACACCGAGCGTCTCGCGCGCGGAATCCAAGGCGACGTCGCGAACGCCATCCTCATCAAGCTGAATCAGATCGGTACCCTGACGGAGACTCTCGAAGCGATCGAGATGGCGCGCGCGAACGGATACCAGTCGATCATCTCGCATCGCTCGGGCGAGACAGAGGACACTTTCATCGCGGATCTCTGCGTCGCGACTGGCGCCGGTCAGATCAAAACGGGCTCGGCCAGCCGGACCGACCGCGTCGCGAAGTACAACCAGCTCCTTCGCATCGAGGAACAGCTCGGAGCGGCTGCCGAGTATCCGGGCGGGTCGATCTACGGACTATAGGCGAAGCTCCGTTGCTCAGCGGCGGTCGCACGAGTCAGTAGGGTGCAATGAAACGGTTCATCTGGTGGGCTCTGATCGCCGGTGCGGTGTTTTTCGGGGTGCAGGGCGGGGAGTACAGCACGAAAGATCTCTACGTCCTGAGCCGGCGCACGCGGACCCTCACGCGCGAAGTGGACTCACTGCAGCGTCAGGTGGATTCCCTCGGGCGGTTTCTCAGACTCATAAAGAGCGACAGTGCGACCATGGAGCGAATCGCGCGCGAAGAATTCGGGATGGTGCGCGGCGACAAGGAGATTCTTTATCGCTTCGGCGACGCTCCGAGCACTTCCGGCAACAAACCTCGCTGATTAACTTTGGTTCTCATCGCGGGGTGGAGCAGCCTGGTAGCTCGTCGGGCTCATAACCCGAAGGTCGCGGGTTCAAATCCCGCCCCCG
>JALYYH010000210.1 GCA_030946665.1 Gemmatimonadota bacterium | reverse complement strand
AGGAAGGTGATCCCCATCGCCTGGAGTTTCGAGTTCACATGCGGGTTATGGATGATCTCGCCGGCCAGATAGATGGTACGATCGGGGAACTTCTTTCTGGCCTGATAAGCGTACTCTACCGCACGCTCTACCCCATAGCAGAACCCGAATTCCTTCGCTAAACGGATGGTTAAATCACCCGCTGTCAGGGTATATTCCCTGGCCTGGAGCATGTCGACAAGCTGGCCGGTGTAGTCGGAGGCGAGTTCGGACTGAATTTCGGATTTTAGCCCGAAACCCTTCCGAAAGTAGGTGCCCCCGGCAGCGCTGGCCTGCATATTTCCAATAGGATTTCCGCCCACTTCGGGCGTGATCTTTACCGACGCATCAGTGTCTGCCATACCCTCTGAATCTAGTAGTACCCTGCCGATTATGCGCTTCGACAAACGACGATGACCGAGTCCTTCGGAGCGTACCCCGCAGAGCATTCGATGGCGCCAACAGAGAGCGCGCCGTCGGCCTCATTCATAGCACCGGCCACCTCTCCATCTCTGTTACGACCCCCTCCTCTGTCCAAGGGGGACACGATTGGTGTCGTCGGTCCATCGTACGCGCCTCACGGCGGCTGGCTCCGCCGCGGGGTCAAGGCGATGGAAGAAGCTGGATACAAGGTCATTCTCGAGCCGGAGATTGAGCGTTTCCGACGCTTCCAGCAGAACGAGGACAAGAAACGCGCGGAAAACCTGATGGCCATTTGGAGAGAGCCGGAGGTCAAGGCGGTGATCTGCGGCACCGGCGGCTATGGCGCGGTGAGAATTCTTCCGTATCTCGACGCCGACCTATTTCGCCGTAACCCCAAAGCATTCGTAGGATACTCCGACATCACGGCGCTGCACCTATGGATAATGAGGCGCGCCGGGCTGAGAGTGTTTCACGGTCCAACGATCGATGATCTCTTCCCCAGCGGCGCCGATCAAACGCTTTCATCGCTGCTGACCGCGCTCACAACACCTAAACCCGACACCATGCTCGGGCGGCACATCGCTCGCGCCGTCCGACCTGGAAAGGCGTCGGGACGCCTGACCGGAGGAAACCTGTCGCTCGTGCAGCAGACGATCGGCACTCCCTACGAGATCGACACTCGCGACGCGATCCTCTTCCTCGAGGAGATACACGATCCGATGTCGGTCGCCGATGAGCGGCTGCTGCACCTTCGCGCGGCGGGGCTGCTTCGCAACGTGCGCGGAATCGTGTTCGGACAGCTCTCGCTCGACCGGTCCGAGGAGGACGAGTTCGAAGATTTCCTTCTCGACCTCGTATCCGATCTGGACATCCCGATCCTGATGGACTTCCCCGCGGGACACGAGATCCCGAACCTCACTCTGCCACTCGGCACCGAGGTCGAGCTCGTAACCGACGATCTCACGGGCTGGCTCTCGTACCGTGAGGACGCGCTGGCGTACGCCGCGGAGAGGCCGAGGCTGAGTCTGGTCTAGAGCGACCCCGCGGCAATCGCGGCGTCGATGGCGGTGCACCAGACGTGAAGCAGCATCAAGTGGACTTCCTGGATGTAGGCTCCAACGTCGCTGGGCACGGCGACAACGAGATCCGCTTCGGCTCCCTGCAGCCCTTGCTGCCCGCACAATGCGATCGTCGTCGCGCTCTGCTCGCGAGCTGCCTTGAGACCGCGCAGCACATTCTCGGAACGTCCGCTGGTCGTGATTCCAATCACGAGATCGCCGCGTGTGGCGAGGCCCTGTACCTGCCGCTCGAATAGCGCCCCGTAACCAAAGTCGTTGGCGATGCAGGTGAGAACACCCGCGTCACCCACCAGAGACACGGCGGGCAGAGGGCGCCGGGTCTCCCTGAATCGACCGATCAGCTCTTCGACCAGATGACTTGCCTGGGTCGCGCTCCCGCCGTTGCCAAACGCGAGAATTTTCCCGCCCCGCCCGATGCACGCGATCAACGCTTCGGTAACTGCGTCCGACGCGGGCTGAAGCGAGGCAATGCAATCTTCAATGACTTTCTGATGTTCGCGGAAGTGCGTTCCGAAATATTGTGCTGGCATGCGCGGATTATACGAGCGCGGACACCAGACGCCAGTGGGACGCGTCTAGCGGCCGCGACGTCGTCTTCTCGAATCCGACCGACCACCAGGAGGCCCGTGACCGCGGCCGCTCTTTCGGAGCGACGAATCGCCTCTGCTTCCGCGACCGGCCCCCTGACGATGGGGCTGGCCGCCTCGTTTGTGTCGCCGGAATTCACTCGCGACCTGGCGCGCCTCACGTTCGGCGGTGGACAACATCGCCCGATCCTCGTCCGACTCCTCGAGTTCATCGGGCGACCATGGCTGGGCGAGGCGCTCCTGCAGATCATCCAGGCTATCCGATCTCACCGCGCCACGCTGGCCGCGCAGCACGACGAATCGCACGGGACGATCGAGCTTGGGTATTTCTTGCTCAGTCAGCGACCGTGCGATCTTCTCCGGCAGGCGGAGACGCGCAACACCGAGACGCGTGCCGTCGCGCTCCTCGACGTCGTAGTCGATGTCCACATCGCGGTCGCGGATCAAAACCTGACCGGGGAGCTGGGCGAGACGATCGCGTAAATCAGGCGCCACAAAACGGTCCCGGTCGACGCTCAAGCGTGCCGATTTGAACTCCTCGAGCGAGCGGACTTCGCTCAGCTGCTCTTCGTACAGGGAGGTGAGCTCGGACTGACCGAGTCGCTTGGTCCCGCCGCCTGAGCGCTTGTACGCATCTCGTATTTCTTCGATCACGTCCCGATTCTTTTTCACGGCAAAGTGGCGCGCTTCCCCTCGAGCCATCGCTTCTGCCAGCAAGTGACGCGCTTCCGCCGCGTGCTCGACTGGAAACTCTTCGATTGTCTCGACCTCGCTCTCCAGCTCGAACCCGAAGTACTCGAGCGATCGTTTTAGCGCGAGTGGACCGTGTTTTCTCCGCGGATCGTATATCAGCTCCACTCTTCCGCGCTTCGCGAACCGTCGAATCAGCTCCATTGGAACCTGGGTTCCTTCGATTGCCGCGCGCGGGATTCCTGAGCGGTCAGCGAAGTACCGGAGGTCTCCCGCGATCGCGCCCCAGCTTCCGCATACACTCGTCCTCGAGACCCGTGCTTCAGTTCCGTCGGCGGTCTGCTCGTCGATCACGAGATCGAACGGCATGTACTGCGCGAGCAGCTCGGTGAATCTGCGATAGATATGGTCTCGTGCGTTCACCATCCTCGTCAGCAATTCCATGCCGAGGCTCCGATAGATGCTCGCCGTAGCGAGCGCGGTGTCTTCGATCGCCTTGACGAGCACTCCACGCTGCTCCGCCCACTTCTCGATGCTCTCGTCGAAGAGATGTCTTGGGAGCCCGTACACCTCCCCGATGTAGCCGCAGTGTGTGAAGGCTTCAGCGTAGAGGTTGTAGGCAGTGAGATGATCGCTTCCCGGGACCGTCACACCTGACAGGTCGCGTTCTTCTCGAGTCATTCGGTGCAGCGACTCGATGGAGCTCATCACCGCCAGATATGGAACGAGCTCGTCGTCGGCGTTGACGAGGAGCTCTGCCCACGGCCGGTCGACGGGCATCGCCTCGACTGCCTTGCCGTAGCGGGACAGCCTTCCGTTCTCGATGATTCCGCGCTGCTCCAGGAGAGTCACCGCCTTGCGATAGGCGACGCGGTCGAGAGGCACTGGCAGCTCCAGCTGGTCGGCGGCGACGCCGAGGTCTGCGCAGGTCATCGCAACGCGTTCCGAATCGCCGGCAAGCTGAAACTCCGGCGCGGTCGGCCTCAGCGCGTTGAACTGGATGTCGCGATCCGACAGGATGAAAACCCTGCCGCCGGCTACGCGGCCGTGGACGCGTCCGGCCATCTGCAGAATTTCGTTTGCGCCCAGATGCAGCTTGGTGAGGACATTCTTCCCGCGCTCGATGATGTTGCTGAAGCGAGTATCGTCGATGACGACGGTGTCGAGCCCCTGCACATTTAGCGCGCTCTGACCGGCTGCGGTCATCGCGAGAAAGTAGGGCTTCTTCTCCTCACCTTCGAGAAAAGGCCGAATGATCCTGATCGGCTCGCCGCCGTGGTAAAACGCGCTGTTGATTCGAGGAAAGCGGTCGCTAACCAGCTCGGCGGCCTGTTCCACTCCGGCGCGGGTGGGCAGGAACATTCCAACCCCGCGGCGCTCTTTCACGACCTGCTGGAGAAACCGATCGTCGAGGAAAGTCTGAGGAGTTTTGCGCACGATCTTGACGTCCGCCGCTTTCGACGGATCGAACGCCGAGCTCTCGAGCACCGCTGCCGCGTTGAGATAGCGAGCGTAGAAGGTCGGGTCGACCGTAGCAGAGAGCCAGATGAACCGGCACCCGACTCTCTTTCCCAGCGCGAGGCAGAGCTCGAGCTCCGCCGATGTCTGGTGAATTTCATCGACCACGAGTGTGTCGGAAGGCAGAATGTCTCCGTCCTGAAACCAGCGCCGTGCAATTCCTGTCGTCACGACGATCACGTTCCAGCTCGGCGTTTCCGGCGTCGCCTCGCGTTCGCGATTCACGACACCCACTCTCAGCAGGTCGGTTCCCAGGATCGTCTCGGCGATGGGGCGAATGGAGAGAGTCTTACCGGTGCCTGTTCCGGCTACGATTCCGAAGCCCTTCTTCGCAGCGGCAAGCTCCCGAATCTCCGGGCCGTGCTGCTTCTCGAGGATGGTCGGAATTCGCAGTCCCAGCGCCAGCTCGATGGTCTCGCATGCCGCCCGGGTGGGCGCGATGACGACGAGCCGCCCGGTCGGAGGCTCGGCCGCGACGAATGCGGAGTGGTCCGGAGGGAGGTATCGATCGGTGACGGTCCGCTGCATTGACTATGGAAAGTGCATGGATCGCACCGGATGCGAAACGGCCCCGGAGAAATTCCCCGAGGCCGTCGCTATGACTTCAAGAGACTCAGTCTCTATGGGACCACGCTAGTTGTCGTTGTTGTCGTTGTTGTCGTGATTGCCATTGTTACCGTGGCCGCGGTTCCTGTCTCTGTTCTTCCCGCGGCGGTTCTCGTTGTCGCCCTGATCGTCATTGTCCTCGTTGCGGCGATCGTTGTTGTAGCTCCCATTGTTGTAGGAGCCGTTGTCGTAGGTGCCGTCGTTGCCGACGTTGCGGGTGCTGATGATCGACATACGTCCATTCCGGTCGCGGCGCGCGCGCTGAATGATCAGGTTCCCGTTGGAGTCGCGCGTCTGGCGCTCGTAGATCGTTCCGCCGTTTCCGTCGTTGCCGACCTGATACCAGCCGCCGCCGCCGCGGTTGGTGGAGTTGTCGACGCAGTTCGTCGAGTTGCCGCCGCTGCGACCGAAGATGATGTCGCCGACGCTGTTGGTCGACCGGCTGTAGTTGCAATCGTTGTTGCGATTGTTGCCGTTGTTGCCATTGCTCACCGTATTGGTGCTGATGATGCTCATGCTGCCGTTGCCATTACGGCGCGCGCGCTGCACAACGATGTTGCCGTAGCTGTCCTGTACGCGGCGCTCGTAAATCTGGTAGCCGCTTCCATCGCGGCCAACATAAACCCACGATCCGTTGGCGTTCGCGCTGGTCTCGACACGGCCCAGGATCTGTGCGTTCAACGGCGCTGTCGTGGCGAGGGCCGCGAGCGCAAGTGTGATGGCTAAGACTTTCATCTTGGAATCCTCCGATTGATTAGGTCGACAAGCGCATCAGTCGGATCCGACTTGCTCCTGTCTGGTTTTCCTTTCTTGTTATTCGGCGACTCGTCGCCGAATAGAACCCTTCCATTCGCTGGCCGGTTTCTCACCGCCGACGCGCAATCCGTTGGCGCCGGTTGTTGCGCGGCCGTAACCTGGTTGATCCAGATTCGGCACATTCCGGCGGGTGGATAGAACGCCGGCGGTACGATTTGCTCACGACTCGACTGTTGCTGAGTCGTGTTCGTCCTGGGCTTCACCGGTACCGGGCGCTGCGCCTCGGCGAGACTCGCCGAGACGACAATGCCGACGACGGCGGGCGCCAAAAGGCGAACAAGGAGAGATCTCGATAGAAAGCTGAAACGGCGAATCATGGCCCTATGGGTTGCACGAGGGGTGCCAAGTCATGCCAATACGGATAAGCACTTCTGGGGCAACGGGTTAACCAGCCTTCAACATCTCCTAAAACCCGCATATTGTCCTCCCTGAGGGACGACCGTTTGATACACCGTCGGGGGGTTTCCCGGATCACCGGGGCGCCTAGTCCCCGAAGGAAATACCCGTGGCTCTAGCCGTCAACACAGTATCATGGTCGGTCTCGACCCGCTTTGGGGTCTTGAGGACTTCAGCGAGTGGAACCGTCACGATGTGCGGCGACTGGAGCGCTATCATGTGGTCCCATTTTTCGTCGGCAACCGCGCGCACTGCCGCACCCCCGAATCTCACCGCCAGCAGCCGGTCGTAGCTGGTAGGCTGGCCGCCGCGCTGGAGATGGCCGAGGATGAGAGAGCGAGTCTCTTTCTTGGTGCGCTCTTCGATTTCGTCGGCTAGCCTTTCGGCGACTCCTCCGATTCTCACCGCCTGCCCTGGCATCGACCTCCCGCGGATGGCAGGTCCTTCACCGCGCGGGTAGGCGCCTTCCGCGATGACGACGATGGAGAAGTGTCTTCCCGACTTA
>JALYYH010000188.1 GCA_030946665.1 Gemmatimonadota bacterium | reverse complement strand
GTCAAGTTCAGTAGCGAGCACGGTGAGGTGACTTTGCGAGCCGAACGTGTCCCGCGAGCGGACGTCGGCGCGCTGTCCGAGGCGAGCATGGGCCGTAGCTTCCCCCTGGCAGAAAACGAGTTCGAGGAGTTTCTCAAGATCAGCGTCACCGACGGCGGAATCGGCATTTCTCCAGAAGGGTTGGAGAGCCTTTACAAGCCGTTCAGTCAGATAGACAGCGGCCTCGCGCGAAAATTCGAGGGTACAGGTCTCGGCCTGGCCATGGTTAAGCTGCTCGCAGACTTGCACGGCGGCTCAGTGGCGGTCGAGAGCGAGGTGGGCAAGGGTTCCCGTTTCACAGTCTGGCTTCCGTTCCGGCCGGCGGAAGGAAGGACGCTCACGCCAAGCAAGCCTGCGGTCGCTTTACCGGCCGACGTGTTGCCGGGATCGCGAACCGCGCTGGTGGTGGAAGACGACTACAAGTCAGCCGATCTGATTCGTGTGCAGCTCGAGGCGGAGGGGTTTGTGGTCCTCCACGCCGCCACAGCCGAGACGGCGCTGGTCCTCGCAGCGCGGCAGCCGTTGGCACTGATTACCCTCGACATCATGCTCCCGAACATGGACGGCTGGGAATTTCTCAATCGAATCAAGCAGACCCCGGCACTCAAGCACATTCCGGTGGTGATCATTTCGATCGTCTCGGATCATGCCAGGGGCTTCGCTCTTGGCGCCGCCGGCGTCATGCAAAAACCGATATCCCGCCAGGAGCTCTACGAGTCGCTGGTTGGACTCGGCCTGTTTCCGGTAACGCAGGGTCAGACGCTCAAGATCCTCGTCGTCGATGACGACCCCAAGGCTGTCGAATTGATCGCCGTTCGGGTGTTGGGTCTGGCGAGTACCGTGTTACGGGCATATGGGGGTCAGGAGGCGATCGACACCGCGCGCCGCGAACTGCCCGATCTGATGGTGCTCGATCTGATGATGCCGGATGTGAGCGGCTTTGACGTCGTGACTGCGCTCCACGACGATCCTGCTACCGCGAACATACCGATACTCGTTGTCACCGCCAAACACGTCACTCCCGAGGACCGTAGCAGGCTGAATGGCTACGTGATGTCGATCATGGAAAAAGCGAACTTCGACCGTGACCATTTCATCGCCGAGGTTCGGCGGGCTATGGCCGGCCGTCGCGTGGTCGCCTGAGATGTCAACTGTCTTGATCGTAGAGGATAACCCCGCCAATATGACGCTAGCGACGTTCCTGTTGCAGTCTGCTGGCCATACAGTGCTCGGCGCGCGGGACGCGGAAATCGGGCTGGCTTTGGCGCGCGAAGAGCAGCCGGATCTGATCCTGATGGATATCCAGCTGCCTGGCATGGATGGTCTCGAGGCAACGGCGCTCCTCAAGAATGATGAAGCGACACGGGCCATTCCGGTGATCGCCCTCACCGCGCTGGCCATGAAAGGCGACGAGGAGCGCATTCGCACCGCCGGGTGTGATGGCTACATCGCCAAGCCGCTCGCGTACAAGGATTTTCTGGCGACGATCTCGAGCCAGCTGGTGAGGTCCCCGCTCTAAGATGAAACCCGAGAATCCAATGTCTGACGCCCCAGACCGGCAATCGCGCATCCTGATCGTTGACGATGAAAGGCACAACAGAGACCTGTTGGAGGTCATGCTCAAGCCCGAAGGTCATCTCCTCTTGAGCGCGTCCAGCGGCGAGGAAGCGCTTGCCCTCGTCGCGCAGCAGCCGCCCGATCTCATCCTGCTCGACGTCATGATGCCGGGAATGGACGGTTACGAGGTGGCGCGCAGGATCAAGGACAACCTTGCCACCAACACGATCCCTGTCGTCATGCTTACGGCCCTTGATGATCGCAATGCGAGGGTGCTCGGGCTCAGCGCAGGTGCCGAGGATTTCCTCACCAAGCCCCTCGACCGGGCGGAGCTGTCTGTGCGCGTGAAAAACCTGTTGCGGATCAAGGCGTACGGAGACAAACTGCGAGCGACTCTCGAGGCACTCGAGTCGGTAAACTCCGAGCTGGACCGTCGCACCAGGGAAATCGCATCAGCGCAGGCCCTCGCGGATGCTGCGACGGCCCGCCTGGCGCGACTTCAAAAGATCACGGCGGCACTCAGCAACACCGTCACGCAGGATGAAGTTGCCGACTCGGTTCTTCGCGAGGCCATTCTCGCCCTCGAGTGCGATGCCGGCGCTGTGGTGGTCGCAGCTGCTGAAGGAGAGCAGCTTACGCTGTTGCGCGAATCCGGAATGCTTGATTCGCTGATGCGGTCATTCAAGCACCTCGAGCCGCCGCGATCGGTCGGTCCATATGCCGAAACAATAGAAAAATGTCGCCCGATCTACCTGGAATCGTTTGAGGAAATGGGTGCCCGGTATCCGGCGTTTCAGACTGACAGCAAAACCAAATCGCGCGGCGCCTGGATCTTTCTTCCTCTTGGGATCGCGGGGCACGCGGTCGGAGCGCTGGCGTTCGGATTTGCGGGTCCGCGAAAGTTCACCGATGTCGACAAGCATTTTGCGGACACCGTTTCCCGCTACTGCGCTCAGGCTCTCGACCGTGTCAGGCTCCGCGTTGCCGCTGCCGCCGCCCTCACCGAAGCTGGTGACGCACGATTGATGGCGGAACACGCGAACAATGCAAAGACGGCGTTCCTGCGAGCAATGAGTCACGAGCTGCGCACACCACTAAACGCCATCAGTGGCTACACGGAGATACTGGAGCTGGGAATCCGCGGCGTTGTCAATCCCGAACAGGTCAAGGACCTCGGCCGGATCAAGCGCGCAGCCGCGTATCTTCTTCGACTGATCAACGACGTTCTTACAATCGCGAGGCTCGAGGGAGCGAGACCGCTTCAGGTGATCGCTCTACCCGTCAATCCCGTGCTGACGGAGGTCGACGGCCTCTGCGCACTTCAGGCCAAGGCGAAAGGTCTCACGCTGACGGTCACGCCATGTGCGCAGGACATTCGCGTCGCCGCGGACGCCGAGAGATTCCAGCAGATCCTGCTAAATCTTCTGACGAACGCCACCAAGTTCACTTCAACAGGCGGAAGCATTGGCGTCACGTGCGACGAAGACGCCAACATGGTGCGGGTGCGTGTGACGGACACCGGAGTGGGGGTGAACATCGCCGACATCGATCGAGTTTTCGAGCCGTTCGTGCAAGTCGACAGGCATCTGACGACGGCTAGTCAGCAGGGCGTTGGTCTCGGGCTCTCCATCAGCAGAGACCTCGCGCGAGCAATGCACGGTGATTTGACGCTGCAAAGCACCGAGGGAATTGGCTCGACCTTCACGCTCACGCTTCCCGTCGCGTCGGAAATCTCGCTGGCGCCGTGGGTGGAAGCTGCCGGGCTCTCGATCGACGGGCGTTCCGACCGGAGGAAGTCCGCGATCGCTTCCTGATAGAGCGGACACAATAATCCCGGATTGGCGTGCGCCAATCCGGGATTCCGCTTTATCGACCTACTTCGCGGGCTTTTTCGCGGTAGGTGGGACCATGCCGTTCAGCCGCATATAGATCGCCGACTGACTGTAGTGGTCCGCCCAATCGCCGGTGGTCAGCGTCATGACTGCGGCGCGCGACAGCTTCCGTCCGCCGAAGAAGGGAAGTGGCTCGGATAGGTTGGCGTCCGTGAGTGGCGCGAGTGCCTGGTCGCAGAACGCGAAGGTTTCGCGGAGTCGAGCAACCAGCGCGGCCTTGTTGTCGTCGTGGTCGACCTTCGTGCGCGTCGGCGCTTTGATGCCGCCTATCGCGCCGCACAGGTAATCGTTCCCCTGAATGAGATGCACGACAATGTCTCCGAAGCTCATTTGGGCCGGTGTCGGCTTGAACGAGAACTTGTCAGCGGGAAATTCTTCGGCCGCCGCGATGAGATTCTTTCCTTCCTGCTTGGCGTTGTCACGAAACGCATCGGCGACCGGGCTTGACTGAGCAGCGGTGATTCCCGGCAGCAGGGCGAACACCGCGATAGCCGCCGAGTAAATGCGGATCTGCATTGAATGGCTCCAGTGTGGGGACGCTCAATTCTGCCTGGAGGCGCGCGTGATGTCCAGCACAGACTGGTTCTCGCGTGCGGTGTTACGGCTGGGGAGCCCCAGCCCCAAGCGCCAGAGTCAATCGGTCAGCCTGAGTGGCGTTGTCGGTAATGAATACGGCCGCAAGGTTGCCGGAGCGGACCCAGACGATCGGCGTCCGCCATTGGCTTGCGGTGCCCATCGGGCTCGCGGTGAGGGTGTCGATCTTCGCGAGGTCGCGCTCCAGAGCGGCGGCGTCGGGGTAGAGAAAAACCTCCAGGCGGGAGCGATTCAGCATGTACGCCGCCGGGAGAATGCTGAAGCCGGCGCGTCGCTGTCGTCGACCCGGTGCCTCTCGTAGAACGAACCCAGCCTGCCGGAGGCGCCTCTCAACGCTGCAGAGAGCCCATTGTCCCGTGCGTGGGCAGGACGAGGTGTTTCCATTCTTGGCGTCGCCCGCCGTGCTCGTGGCGGAAGGTGGGATTGATCCCGCTTGATCGTTGGCAGAAGACGACTTCGAGTCTGAACGACCACATCCCGCGACGATCATTGTTCCCACGACGAGTGCATTCACGGAGATTCTCATCCGGCAAAGATAGGCGACGTGATGCAGAACGGGGGAGAGCTTTCGCCCTCCCCCGTCTGTAGTTCGAGACTCTGACTGCGAGCCGGCCAGCTTTAGAACATGATTCCGAATGTTACCGGAACGAATTCCGTCTTGCCGCCATTGGCCGAAATTCTGTTGTAACGCGCCTCGACGAAGGCCTTGAACATC
>JALYYH010000170.1 GCA_030946665.1 Gemmatimonadota bacterium | reverse complement strand
CCACCGGACGACGTTAGCCCACTGGTTGATGAGAATCGGCAGATCGCGGTAGCTCTGTACCCACTTCGCGTACATCGCGTAGATGATCGTCTCGGACGTGGGCCGCACGATGAGCGGCTCCTCGAGCTTCTTCCCACCGCCATGCGTCACCACAGCTGTCTCGGGAGCAAATCCCTCGACGTGCTGGGCTTCTTTCTTCAGGAAGCTCTCGGGGATAAAAAGCGGGAAATACGCGTTCTCGTGACCTGTGTCCTTGAACATCGTGTCGAGCTGCTGTTGCATGCGCTCCCAGATGCCGTACCCACGTGGACGGATTACCATGCATCCGCGCACGGGCGAGTAGTCAGCGAGCTCGGCCTTCAGGACAACTTCGTTGTACCAGGCGCTGAAATCTTCGGAGCGCTTCGTCAGTTTCTTAT
Organism: Gemmatimonadota bacterium; assembly: GCA_030946665.1. The sequence continues at coordinate 9,495 of JALYYH010000170.1, read as the reverse complement.
CGTCAACCATTGGCGTAATTACAGTGAATCGAGGAATGCATCGAGTGCCACACTTCGCTCGGATCCATCGGCGAGCGTCTTTACAGTGATCTTTCCATTATCGTAGTCGGGCCGTCGGAGCAACACCATATTTCTCACACCGGCGCTCGACGCGGTCTTGAGCTGCCTGGCGAGAGTCTGTGATTTGAGCGCGTACTCGGCGCTCCGCGCTTTTGCGCGAAGCCGCCCCGCCACCGTCATGACGTCGGCAAGCATCGTCTCATCGTCGGACGCTACCCAGTATTCAGTTGCCAAGTCCGGAGTCGGAAGAAGATTACGCGCGCGAAGTATCTCCGTCAGAACGACGTCGCCCATTCCAAATCCGAGAGCGGGAAGGTCGACCCCGCCAATCATCGAGAGCAGATCGTCATAACGACCGCCGCCGCAGATCGCGCGAAATTCACCATGCGCGTCGAAGAGCTCGAACACCTTGCCCGTATAGTAAGCGAGCCCACGCACGATCGAGAGATCGAAATCGACCCAGTCGCCGACGCCGAGCGCGTCGAGAAAGCCGATGTATTCTCGCATGTGAGAGATTTCTTCAACCACGTCCGGAAAATCAGAGAGGTCCCGGCCCAGCGCGTCCAGATCCTTCGAGCTCTCGAGAAGGCGCGCGACTCCCTTCCGGGCATCGGCGCTGGTCACGACATTTTCTACTTTTTCAAGGGTGACATCGCGTGGCTCCCTGCCGGTTTTGTCGATCGCAGCGAAAACCGCGGGAAGCTCGCCTTTCTTCACCCCGACGCTCGTCAGCGCTGCGGTGAGCAAGCGGCGATCCGAGACTCGGGCTCGGACGTCTCGCGATGTGAGGCCGACTGCACGCATGACATCGATCGCTACCGCCAGCAACTCCGCGTCGGCGGCGACGGATGCTTCGCCGACGATGTCCACGTTGAGCTGAAAGTGCTCTCTCAGCCTTCCCTTCTGTTGGCGCTCGTAACGAAAGAGCTGCGGGACCGAAAACCACCGAATCGGCTTGCGCAACGCGTTTGCCTTGGCGGCAACCATGCGCGCGAGCGTCGGCGTCATCTCGGGCCGCAGCGCGACCTTACGATCGCCCTTGTCGGTAAAGGTGTACAGCTGGCCGACGATCTCATCTCCACTCTTCTTTGTGTAGAGCGCGAGTGGTTCCAGGGGAGGACCATCGTATTCCACGAATCCGTACCGCCGCGCAACATCACGCCAAACCGACATGAGGTAATTGCGGGTGGCGAGCTGCTCGGGGTAAAAGTCGCGAAATCCTGGTAAGGCTCCCTGTGACATTCAGGAAAGCTACGCGGCGAATGGAGACACCTGCAAGCGTGACATCGCGTCGCCGACAGTGTGAAACGAGCCAGTGACCAGCACGGTTTCGCTGCTGTTTTCCGCTCTCGCCAAGGCGGAATCGAAGTCGCGGTCGAGCTGGGACTCGAAGCCTTCCGACTTGGCGAAAGCCTGCGCCTGGGCGGGGTCCCATCGACGCTCTGGGGGAGCGGAAGGAGCGGTCGTGAGCACAAATCGATCTACAACGGGCGCGATTGAGCGGATGATTCCCTTCCAGTCCTTGTCTGAAAGTACGGCGACAACCGCCGTGCGCGGCGTCGCTGGATTCAGCGAGCGAATGGATTCAGCGACCACGCGAGCGCCATCCGGGTTGTGCGCGACGTCGAAGATGAACTTTCCTCGGCGTTGAAAGCGGCCGGGGAGAAAAATGTTAGAGATCGCACTGGAGATCTTGCCAGGAGCGAGCTGGTACTTCTTCCCAAGTGTCGACACCGTCGCGATGGCAACGGCGGCATTTCTGGCCTGGAACGCTCCGATGAGGGGAGTGGTGATGTGCTGTGTCTCTGATCCTCTGGCCAATGCGAAGGAGGTCCCATCGGTAGAGACTTTGACATCGTAGATTCGATATTCGTCGTCGATAACAATGACTGGCTTCGAGCCAGCCTCGTTTGCGCACGCCGTGAGCAGCGAACGAATCGCCGGCGCAGCTTCACCGATTACAGCCGCGACGCCGGGCTTGAAGATTCCCGCCTTCTCTCGCGCAATTGCTTCCAGGGTATCGCCGAGGAGGTCGGTGTGGTCGAGGCCGATCGACGTAACAGTCGCGACCCTGGGCGTCAGGACATTCGTCGAATCCAGCCGTCCGCCGAGGCCGGTCTCGATCACCGCTACGTCCACTTCCTGCCTGGCGAACCAGTCGAAGGCGAGTGCTGTGGTCAGCTCAAAGAAAGTGGCGCCCATTTTTTCCGCGGCGGGGATCCACTTCTCGAGGAATTCCAGCACCGCTTCTTCCGGAATCGGCACCGAGTTGACTGAGATTCTTTCGCGGAAGTCGATCAAGTGTGGCGATGTATAGCGGCCAACCTTGAGTTCTGCCGCGCGCAGGAGCGCGTCGGCGGTCGCGACTACGCTTCCCTTGCCGTTCGTCCCCGCGACGTGGAGCGCGAACAGCTTCTCCTGTGGCGAGCCGAGCTTGGCGAGGATCGCTTCCGTGCGCTCGAGGCCGAATTTTGTGCCGCTGGTGGTGCGTGCGAAAAGCGCCGCGATCGCCTCGCGATACGACGTCAGGAGGTCGTCCACCCTGCCGACGCCGGCTTGCCGCTCATGTGACGAAGCAGCTGTCCGACGCATCGCTTGAGATCGCTGCGCGGCACGACAGAGTCCACGATTCCGTGCTCGAGGAGAAACTCAGCGGTTTGGAATCCCTCCGGCAATTCCTGGCCGATCGTCTGCTTGATCACTCTCGGTCCGGCGAAGCCGATCACCGCGCCTGGCTCGGCGAGAATCGCATCACCGAGCATCGAGAAGCTCGCGCTCACGCCGCCGGTCGTCGGATTGGTGAGTATGGACACGTAGGGGATGCGCCGCTCCGAAAGCTGTGAGAGTATTGCGGCCGCCTTCGCCATCTGCATGAGAGAGAGGACTCCTTCCTGCATTCGCGCTCCGCCCGAGGCGGAAATAATTATCAACGGATATTTCCGCTCGATGGCGCGCTGGCCGAGCCGGGCGATCTTTTCGCCGACGACCGAGCCCATCGATCCGCCCATGAACGCGAAGTCCATGACCGCGAGGCACACCGGCATTCCGCCGAGCTGGCCCGTGAAGGTGAGAATCGCGTCGCCGTCGCCGGCGGTACCCGTCGCCTTCTTCAGTCGCGCCGGGTAATCCGGAAAGCCGAGCGGATCGGTGGAGCGTATCTCGATCTCGGTTTCTTCGGCGGTTCCTTCGTCGAGGAGAATGGCCGCGTATTCGCTGGCGCGAATTCGTCGATGGAATCCGCAGCTGGGGCACACGTTGAGGTTGCGCACGAATTTCTCGCGCAGGTCGGTGTGACCGCAGGCGTCACACTTTTCCCATGCGTCGGGGGGAATCTCGTGCTTCTCGTGGCGCGGAAGCCGAGGCTTCTTTTCCTTACGAAACCATGCCATGCGAAGGAATTTACGGCCGAGCGGCTAAATTCGCACTGGGTAAGCGGATACGCCCTCGGCGCGCTCCCGCGCTATCCAAATTGTAGCCTGTCGATGCGCCGCGCTCTCCGCGACTCCATACTTGGGTTCGCCGGTCAGTCGGGCGACGGTGTCTGCTCGGGACGGCCAGCTCGCTTCCACGCTGGGCGCACGGACCAACACCGCGCTCCGTTACGGATCTCGATCAGGGAGGCGAGGTGCACTAATAGAAGCCGCACGCCACGATGCCAGAAGAAGCGGAGGCTAGTAGCCCCGCAACGACAGAGCGCTACCGCGACCCTCGCCCGAAATCCGCATAAGGATGCCAACGGCTAACCAGCTCGCGAGCATGAACGAGCCGCCGTAGCTGAAGAACGGGAGCGGAATGCCGGTGATCGGCATCAGGTTGAGCGTCATGCCGACGTTGACGAGCACGTGCACGAACCACCCCGACATCAGCCCGAACGCCACGAGGCTGCTGTAGGAATCGTTCGCCCTCTCGGCCACCTGGGTGATGCGGAGGAACAGCCAGAGGAATAGTGCGAGAGAGATCCCCACTCCAATGAAGCCCAGCTCCTCTCCAACGACGGAGAAAATGAAGTCGGTGTGCTGCTCCGGAAGAAATGCGAGACGCTTCTGCGTTCCGAGGGTGTAACCCTGACCGAAGAGTCCGCCCGAGCCAATGGCGACCTTCGACTGGATGACGTGGTACCCCGAGCCACGCACGTCCGCGGTGGGATCGATGAAAGTCTTCAAGCGGTTCTGCTGGTACGGCGCGAGCTTCTCCCACATGATCGGTGCAACGACGCCGGTCGCGACGTTGAGCACCATCAACACGATCCCTTCAATGAGGTACGGGCGATACCACAGCACCAGCGCCAGCAGGATGAAGAACCACGCTCCCCAAAGCCCAACGCTGAAGGAGAGAATGAGGCTGATCGCCGGACTCGCGATGAGAAGAAGGAGCGGCCAGGCGACGCCGGACCAATAGAGCATCGCAAAGAAAATCCCGATGAATACGATGCCGGTTCCAAGATCGGGCTGAAGCATGATGATGAGCCACGGAATTCCTACCACGATGGCGGGCTTCCAGAGATCGAGCAACGATCGCGCCGATTCTCTGCGCGCGGAAAGAATCTTGGCGAGCATCAGCACCACCGTGACTTTTGCAATCTCCGATGGTTGTCCGAGGCGGTGGCTCCCGATGGCGAGCCAGCTCTTGGTGCTGGCCGCAGTCCCGGCGCCTTTCCCGATGACAAGCGTGAGGGCAAGAAGGAAGACAGAAAACGCGTACAGAGGAACGGTCATCCACTCGATGAAACGCACCGACGAACGGGTCACCGCGTAGGCGAAACCCAGGCCGATGAGGAGCCAAAGGATTTGCGACTTGTAGGCGTGCGCGACGGCTGTCGGAGTATCCGTTTGCCCCGCTGAGTAGACCATCGCCACGCCGAACACCGAGAGTATTCCAGCGGCGGCGAGCAAACGATAGTCAGAAACGATCGGCCTGCTCATCAGCCCTCGTCCATGACGGCCTGGATCGGCCCAACTTTAAGGTAATGGCCGATGATCGCTGACGCGATGTGAGCAGCACGCGATCCGTGCAGACCGAATTCGAGCAGCACCGCGACGACGATCTTGGGATGATCAGCGGGAGCGAATCCGACGAACCATCCGTGATCGGCGCCGCCGCTGTTCTGCGCTGTGCCGGTTTTGCCAGCAAGCGTGAGACCCTGAATCGCCGACGCTCCCGCCGTGCCGCCTGCTTCAAGCACGGCCTTCAGTCCTTCCAGCAGAACCGAGTCCTGCTCCTGACTCAGATTGTAGACCTGCCGCCGCTGCGGTACGAGATGCGCGATCTCGGGCCGCGACAATTGGCCCTGCGTGGCGAGCGCCGTATAGAACTTCGCCATGTTCACGACCGTCTGCGAATTCGCGCCCTGGCCGATCGCGAGGTTCAACGTTTCCGCGTTGCTCCAGTTGCGTCCGTACTTCTTGTTGTAGTAGTCGATCGCGTACGGCCAGAACGGCTGGTTCTCTTCCGGCAGGTCGATTCCCGATTTGTCACGCATCGTGAGCGAGATCCCGCCGGCAATCATTCTCGAAAGGCCGACCTTAAGACCGAGCTGGTAGAAGTAGACGTCGCAGGAGTGCTTGATCGCCGCCTCGAGGTCAAGGGAACCGTGTCCCTTTTTCTCCCAGCAGCGGAAGTACCGTGAGCCGTACTGGAGTCCACCGGTACACGAAACCGGCATGTGCTCCTTCAGTCCGACAAGTCCATCCTTGAGGGCGATCACGGACGTCGCAAGCTTGAAAGTCGAGCCCGGCGGGTAGCGTCCCTGAATCGCCTTGTTCACCAAGGGGCGGCGCTTGTCGCCGAGCAGCTGCTTGTAGTAGTCGGCGGGAATTCCGCCCGTGAACTTGTTCGGATCCCAGCTCGGCGCGCTGTAGAGGGCCAACACTTCGCCGGTCGTGGGGTCAATGGCAACTGCGCCGCCTTGCAATGAATCGGCGAAAATTCCAACCGTGAATTTCTGAAGATCAAGATCGATGTTCGTGTAGAGAGGCGGCGCACCGACTGGAGTGAGATCGGGCCGTGGCCCTTCTCCGCGCACCGGCCGCCCGCGCGCATCGACTTCGTCGAAGCGGACGCCTTCCTTGCCGTGGAGAATCGACTCGTACTGCTTCTCGAGACCCGCTTTGCCGATTTCCTGTCCGGGCTTGTAGCTCGCGTACTTCGGATCGTTCAAGTCCGATTCGGTGATTTCGCCTGTGTATCCGACGAACGACGCGACTACCGGACCATCGGGGTAGTAGCGCTTCGGAACTGACTGGATGATGAGTCGGGGGAAGTCGAGCCGGTGTTCTTCGAGCACCGAGACGATGTCGATCGACGCATCGGGAAGAACGACGGTCGGGCGCGTGGGCGCGCGGCGGTAACGACGGATCGCCGCGTTGATCTGGTACTGATCGAGCTGCAGCGTCGGGGCAAGCTGGGTGAGCGCAGCGCGCAAGCTGTCGACATTCGGCGCCGTGATCGACACGGAGTACGCCGGAAGATTTTCGGCGATCACCTCGCCGTGACGATCGTAAATGATGCCGCGTGGCGCCGGCAGCGGGATGGGACGAAGTCGATTTTCCTCCGACTGCATCACGTATTGCCTGTTCTGAATGACCTGCGTCTTGAAAAACGCACCAACCAGAAACAGAAATCCGAGAACGAGAGCCAGCGAGCTCATGCGGGCTCGCCGGGCTACGTCATTCGGATGAAAGCTCATGCGGGAGTTGGCTCGAGTAAAGGACGCATTATGAACAGTAACAGGACGCCCACAGCCGCAGTCACCGCCGCCGAGAGCGGCGACCACAAGAGCAACTGCTGCACCAACTCCACACCGTGTACCCGCTGCTCACCAATGAAGTAAAGGATGTCGAACACCCACTTCCCGAGGAAAAAGAAGAAGGCGTTGAGCACCAGGTTGTCAGCAAAGAAAACCGCTTTCAGGTACGAAGCCCCAAAGCCCACCACTGTCATCGCGACTGCGCCAGCGCCGAATGCGTCGGGGGCGAGAGAGTCGGAGACCAGTCCAAGGAGGAAGCCGATTACCGCCGCCGTGGAAGGTCTCACTCTCACCGAGGCGAGAAGGAGCGCGAGCACGAGGAAATCCATCGGCGCACGCCATCCCAGGAGCGGACGGAGCGTATAGTGAAGGACGACGAATATGAGGAAGCTGATTATCCCGCGAATCGCTCCGCCCACGTTCATCGCGGCACTCCCGGCTGGAGCGGATTGGCGGGCGGAGGAACGGTGTCGCGCCTGGTCGTATCGCGGCGAACTGTGTCGACCCGAGCCGAATCCGTGATTGGCGTCGGACGTCTTATCGGCGTTGGGCGCGGAGTAAGAGCCCGGGCGCTGTCGGTTGCCACCGCCGGCGCGGTTCCGTTTGCGCGAGCGATGCTGTCAAGCACGGCTCTCCTCGCAGCAGCCTCCGCAAGCGCGGCACTCCTGGCGGCGGAATCTCCAGACACCAGGATCCGCTGTGTCGCCGCATTGACCTCCGCGACGTTCTGCCAGACGCCGTCCAGGCCCTTCGCCAATCGGTCCCGACGGAGGATCATCACAGAGTAGACATCGGACGGATTGACGGCCGGGCGAAGCAGATAAGTCCGGGCCCAGCCTTCCGTCGTCTTGATCTCCTGGAGAACGGTTCCGACGGGAATTCCGCGCGGCCATACACCGCCCCACCCCGAGCTCACAATCATCGACCCGGGCTTGAGCGTCGCTCTGAACGGAACACCTCTGAGCTCGATGAGATACCCGCCCGTCGCACCACCAAGGTGGGCCTGGGCGATCCCGAACGCAGTTCCATCCGGCGACATCGCGCTGACCCGGAAATCCGGATGTGTCCACAGCATCGCGTGGCTCATGGTCGGATCGACCTGATCGACCACGCCCACGAGACCTTCCGGCGCGATGACGGGGCTTAGTCGGCTGATGCCAGCGCGAGAGCCGGCGCTCAGAATGACAGTGGTTTCGTCGCGTACTCCGCGCCCGTGGAGCGCCTCCGCCGGGACAAAGCCCCAGCGCACGCGCGAGCCGAGGCCAATGATCTTTCTGAGGCGGTCATTCTCGCCCTCGAGCGACCCCGCCTTCATAGCGTTCAGGGAGAGACTATCGAGGTAAGTCTGCCTGGCGTCGGCCGAGAGAAGCGACTGACGCCCCTTCTCGGCTCTCTCCTGGAGAAGAACCAGCGGGGCGAGGAAAGAGCGCCGCATTCCCGTCGCCACGGGGTCGCGCATCGTATTCGGTAGGGCGCGGGCCGCGAGCGCCAGAACAATGCACGTTGCAAGAACTATTAGATCGATCCGGGAGTTGCTTCTTATGGCGCGCGCCACGTGTTACCTCAAGTCGCTAGGACAGACCAGTACTTTGCCTCGTCATCAAGTATACGGCCTGTACCCCGCACCACACAGGTCAGAGGGTCCTCGTCGACGTGTATCGGAAGACCAGTCTCCTGCGACAACAGCACATCAAGGCCGCGAATGAGAGCCCCACCGCCCGTCATCACGATGCCGCGATCGACAATGTCGGCGGCCAATTCGGGGGGAGTGATCTCCAGTGCGCGACGTACGGCGTCGACGATCTGCTGAATGGGCTCCTGCACCGCATCGCGGATCTCCGACGAGTGCACGCGCACCGTCTTCGGGATCCCTGATACAAGATCCCTGCCTTTGACGTCCATTTCCCTCTCATCCCCGACCGGAGCGGCGGACCCGATCTGGATTTTGACCTGCTCCGCGGTCGATTCGCCGACCAGCAGATTGTAGTTCTTTCTCATGAACTGCACGATTGCCATGTCCAGCTCGTCGCCGCCCGTACGGATCGACGTGTCGCTCACGATCCCCGACAGCGCGATGACGGCGATCTCGGTGGTGCCGCCACCGATATCGATCACCATGTTTCCCGTTGGCGTCTCGACCGGGAGACCAACTCCGATCGCGGCGGCCATCGGCTCGGCGACCATGAAGACTTCCTTGGCCCCCGCCCCCAGCGCGGAGTCGCGCACGGCGCGCTTCTCAACCTCGGTGATACCCGACGGAACGCAGACGATCACCCGCGGCTTCACCTTGAAGACGTGATTCTCGATGATCAAGGCGAGGAAGTAGCGCAACATCTTCTCGGTGACGTCGAAGTCGGCGATGACGCCGTCCTTCATCGGTCTGACGGCGATTACACCTTCAGGTGTGCGCCCGAGCATGCGCTTCGCCTCGAGCCCCACACCCTTGATTTTCTTCGTTTCGCGATCGAGCGCGACGACGGAAGGCTCATTCAGCACGATGCCTTCGCCCTTCACGTAGATCAGTGTATTTGCGGTCCCGAGATCGACGGCGATCGCGTTAGCAGGGAAGAGGGCGCCCGGCTTGAAGAATGGAAATCGCATTAGTTCAAATATGAATCGGGTGGAGTAAACGGCAAGCCGAATGCTTCAGCGACAGCGGGATATGTCACCTTTCCGTCTACGATATTGAG
>JALYYH010000156.1 GCA_030946665.1 Gemmatimonadota bacterium | reverse complement strand
CGTATTTCGGCCGCGACATGATGATGACATCGCTCATGATGCAGCCGGTGTGGACCGATGCGATGTCGGAGTTCGTCATCGCCAGCGCGCTGAGAAAGCTCGGGCCGGCCGGCGATGTCAGTCACGAGGAAGCCCTGGGGGGCCAGGCGATCCGCGAAAACTCGGGGGAGTACAACGCGCACATTGCCGAGTACCTGCGACTCTCCCGACTTGCGCGCCGGGCAGCCGCGGACACTGCCCTTGCCAACGCTCGCCCCATTCTCGCCGACCTGCAGAAGGTTCGCGAGAACTACCATATGCGGGACGACGAATTCCAGCTCCCCGTTGTTGCCGGGCGCTATCTCACCAACCCCGCCGTGTCCACCGCGCGCAAAAAGGCATTTCTGCTCGACTCGTCGGAAGGTCGCGGGCCACGCGTTGGGCTGTTGATGCGCGAACTGGGACTCGTTGCGACGCTGGCCGCACCCTACGCGCGGGATCCCGTCGTACAAAATCTGATCGGATCACCTCGCCTCGATTCGACGCACTGGCGCTCGATCAGCTGGCGAGACAGCAACGCCGGATACGCGAACGGACGCTTCGCGATGGACATCAACGCCATCTGGGTACCGCGTGCGCTGCAGGCGATCGGAGAGATCGTTGGGGCGCTTCAAACAATCGGCTTCTCGCCCGACCAGATCGCGGGGTTCGCACAAGGGCCGGGTGCAGCTTCACTCGTCGAGCTGATCCGCGATCCCGCTGTCTTGCAGCGTTCGATTCAGAACTGGCAGGGCGCGGCCCGCCATTTTGTGGTGTCACTCGCTCCGGCAGAGGTTCGGGGTAAGGTCCAGCAGAAGCTTCAGTGGCTGCCAGCGGAGGAACGAGCGCACTGGCAGGGAGTGCTCACGCGCACTGCCGCGGACACGCAGCCTCTCCAATTCCTGGCGATATCGCTCGACTCTGCGGGCAAGCCAATTCCCGTCGTGAACACAGATCCAGCGACCTGGCTTCTCTTGCGCGATGGGAAGGACACCACTGCCGACGCGATTGCGGCGGTACAGCGCGACGTTCGAGCGATCATGCGGTCCTACCCGGTTGGATTGTTCATCGACCGCCTCGGTCCTGTCGTTGCGAACGATGCCTACGCGTCGCCGAGCATTTGGGAGGCGTTTCGGAAAGACACCTACCATTCACCCCGGGTGGTGTGGGGACGAGAGGTAAACCTCATCCTGCTGGGATTGGCGAATCAGGTGTCTGGCGCGACCGACGCAGCCGGAAGATCAGCCGGCGACGGTCTCACTCCCTACCTGACGGAAATGCGGGATGCTCTGAGGCGAACCAATGCCGCGGTAGAGGCTTCGCGGCTGAAACACAACGAGCTGTGGAGCTACGAGATCACGAACGGACAGCTGATGCCGATTCGATACGGGGCGAGCACGGATGTTCAGCTTTGGAATGTGACCGATCTGGCCGTACAGTTTGTCCTGCGGAGACTTGGAGGCTATTGACCGGACGCACTGGGCAACGGCCGTCTCTGCGCGCGGGTTCCATAGGAGAGCATCGTCCCCCCGAACACGACCATCACCAATCCCCACCACAGGTTGATCACGATGTTCTGTGAGCGACCGTAGAGCGTAGTGTCGGAGTGCGTCACGATTCCGTAGATCGAGAGGATCACGCCGAGGGAGAGAAACAGGACGCCAATCGGAATGCGGATGTCGAATCTTGCGGCGCTGCTCATGCCGTGCCTCCGATCAGAAGAAAATGAGGTTCAGTCCCAATGTCACAGTGAGCACGATCACGGCCAGTACACTCGGCTTTTGATACCAGTGACGGTCCGTTTCTACCGGCTTCGGCGTGAGGCTATAGACGAGCCCCACCAGCTCATTCTCAGCACGTGGCCGCGTAACGAGACTCACGATGATCGTTACGACGAAGCACGTTACCCACGCGGCGATGGCGGTCCAGAACGTCTGGCCCAGCTCACTTCGGTAGATGATGTGCGCGCCGAAGTAGCCGCCTTTCACTCCGGGTACGGAGCCCGATGCTAACGAGATTCCGTGATGGATCGCCGCAGCGACCGTGCCCGAGATGAGACCGATGAAGGCGCCGTGCCCCGTGGTTCGCTTCCAGAACATGCCAAGCGCGAAGGTAGCGAACAGAGGAGCGTTCACGAATGCGAACACCAGCTGCAGCAGATCCATGATGTTGTTGAACGACGCCGCGACGTAGGCGGCGGCGATCGATAGCCCGATTCCGAACACCGTCGCTGCGCGGCCCATCCACAGGTAGTGCTCGTCGCTTGCGCCCTTTTTGATGTGGCTCTGGTAGATGTCGTAGGTCCAAACGGTATTGAACGCGGTGACGTTGCCAGCCATCCCGGACATGAACGACGCCAGCAATGCTGTGAGGCCGAGACCGAGCATTCCCGACGGGAAGAACCGTATGAGCATCATCGGAACGGAGAGATCGTAATCCAGTACTACGTGGCCGGCCTGATCGATCAGCGGGCCGCCAGTGAGCCCGTCGATCTTCGGTGGAATGATTCCCTGTCCGGCGGCGGATACCGCATGAGTGCCAACCCCGGGTGCGTGCCAGTCGACTGCCAGCGCGATCATGCCGGGGAGAATCACGAGAAAGGGGAACAGCACTTTGGGAATCGCGGCGATCAATGGCGTGCGGCGCGCCGCAGCCATCGAGTCGGAGGCCATGGCGCGCTGCACGACCAGGAAGTCGGTGCACCAGTATCCGAACGAAAGTACGAAGCCCAGCCCCATCGCCAATCCGAACCATTCGACGCCGATCGGATTCTGGGACGGGTCGCCCATATACCGCCATGCGTGCGTCATGGCCCCCGGCTGGAAGCCTCGCTCGACTGAGATCTGTGCCAGCTTCGCCTGCAGGCCGCTCCATCCTCCCGCCGCTCGCAAACCCAGAAAGACCAGCGGAGCAAATCCGAATACGATGAGAAAAAACTGAAGCACTTCGTTGTAGATCGCGCTGGTGAGTCCGCCGAGCAGGATGTAGGCGAGCACGATCACGGCGGCGACGAGCATGCTGGCGTCGAAGCTCCAGCCGAGCAGCAGGTTGAACAGCTTGCCCATCGCGTACATCGAGATGCCGGAGGACATGATCGTCATCACGGCGAAAGAGATCGCGTTGACGCTGCGTGTTTTTTCGTCGAATCGCAGCTTGAGGTACTCGGGCACCGAGCGCGCTCGCGATCCGTAATAGAACGGCATCATGAAGAGCCCGACGAAGACCATCGCCGGGATCGCGCCGATCCAGTAGAAATGACTCGTTGCTATGCCGTACTTCGCGCCCGACGCACCCATTCCGATAACTTCCTGCGCGCCGAGGTTGGCGGAGATGAAGGCGAGCCCAGCGACCCAGGACGGGATCGAGCGTCCGGAGAGGAAGAAATCCGTGCTTGTCCTGGTCGATCGCCTCAGCATCCAGCCGACCACGAGGACGACCGCGAAGTACACCAGCATGAGGAGGTAGTCGATCGGCGTCAGGTGAGTCATCGAAGTCATCGAACCGTATCTCCGCAAAGAGGGCCG
>JALYYH010000143.1 GCA_030946665.1 Gemmatimonadota bacterium | reverse complement strand
CAAGATTGACGCCGCTCATCTCTGGCGGCTGCTCGATTCCGAGCATTGATAATATAGTTGGCGCCACATCGCAGAGAGCGCCGCCTGAGCGGAGACGCTGCTCCTGATCCCAATCGATGATGACGAGAGGCACGGGATTCGTTGTGTGCGCAGTGTGAGGACCGCCCGTAGCGGGATCGATCATCATTTCAGCGTTACCGTGGTCGGCGGTGACGATGAGTCGCACCCCCGCGCTCTCGGCGGTCTTGAGAACGCGCGCCAGCGACCGGTCGACTGCCTCGACGGCTTTGATCGTCGCCGGAATCGAGCCGCTGTGGCCCACCATGTCCGCGTTCGCGTAATTGCACAGAATGAAGTCCTGTTCCCCCGAGGAGATCCCCTTGCAAAGCGCATCGGTCACTCCCTCGGCGCTCATCTCCGGCTTGAGATCGTACGTCGCCACCTTCGGGCTGGGAATGAGAACTCTGCTCTCGCAGCGATAAGGTTGTTCGACACCACCGTTGAAGAAGTAAGTCACATGGGGGTACTTCTCGGTTTCCGCCGTTTTGAGCATGGATAGCCCACGCGACGAAAGCACTTCGGCGAGAATGCGAGCCATCGACGTCGGCTCGAAGGCAACGGGCACTGGAAACTTCTTGTCGTAGTTGGTGAGAGTGGTCACCGATACTCCCGGTCGCCCGGACACGTCGAACCCGTCGAATCCGGGGTCGATCAGCGCGCGCACGATCTGGCGCATCCTGTCCGAGCGATAGTTGAAGCAGATCACGGCATCCTCATCTCGCATTGGCGCGACGGGTTTGCCTTTCTCGGTGACCACCACCGGCAGCATGAATTCATCGGTCTTGTCGGAGCTGTAACCCTGACGAATTGCCTCGAGCGGATCCGTGACGGGCGTTCCTTCGCCAAGCACTATCGCGCGGTAGGCCAACTGGGTGCGCTCCCACCGCTTGTCGCGATCCATGGCGTAATAGCGTCCCGAAACGCTGGCGATTTTCGCCGGACTGCCGATGTCGCGGATGTACTCCAGCAATTGTTGCATGTAGCCGAGCGCCGATCTGGGCATCGTATCGCGTCCATCGAGAAAAGCGTGGATCGCTACGCGCTCCACTCGTTGCCGCCTGGCGAGATCGAGCAGCGCGCAAAGGTGCTCGTCGATCGCGTGCACTCCGCCTGCGCCGATCAGTCCCGGCAAATGGAGCGTCCCGCTGCTGTCTTTTGCCTGACGGCATGCGCCCACCAGGGCGGGATTGGTGTAGAAGCTCCCGTCGGCGATGGCCGAAGAGATGCGTACTAGATCCTGCATCACCACTCTGCCCGCGCCGAGATTGAGATGTCCGACTTCGCTGTTGCCCATCTGCCCTTCGGGCAGGCCAACTCGAAGCCCTGATGCTTCGAGCAGCGTGCGGGATCCGCGCTTCCACAGCGAATCCCACGTCGGGGTATTTGCCAGCGCTATTGCGTTGCCGTCAGTTTCGGGGCGATAGCCCCATCCATCGAGTACGATGAGCGCGACTGGCCGCGCGCGCTGTGAGATGGCCATTATATCAGTAATGTAATCCGACCCTGACTTGTGGGGCACGAAGGCGACAATGGAGATCTTCAAACCGAAGGAACCCGGTCCGGAGACGCGGCGCCGGGCCGAGCGAGATGCCGAAGGCGACCGCCGTCGCGGCGGCTGGCGCGATTTTCGTCGCGCATATCCGGGTTTTGTGTTCGTGCTCGGATTGGGGTTGGCCGCAATGATGGCCGTCGACGCGTGGCTCGTGATCAAGCGGGTCAAATACAACGACGATGTCTCCCAGCTTCGCTCACACATGACGCAGGCGGAGCGCGAGCGGACCGACGCAATCGTGCAGTCAGAGCAGAACAAGCTGCGCATCGCGATCGAGCTCGCCAAGCGCCAGGCGAAGTTCGACAAGAAGCTGCATTTGAACGTGTCGATTGACAGCTCCCGCATGTACCTCACGCGCGAGGGCGCTCTGCTGCGCGAGATGCCGGTGCAGTTCGGGCCCGAGCGTGGAGTCTCCGCATCGTCCGACGCGCGGCCGGCGGCCGTTCCGCGCGGAGAGCGAACGATCGCCGATCTTTCCAGCTCGAAGATCACTCTCGACGGCGGGGTGTATATCCTCACGTCGGCTGCCCAGCAGGTCACCAGCGATACGACGGCGATCCCACCGGGCTCATTGAGAATCAGTCTCGAAGACATGAAAGCGATCATGCCGAACCTTAGCCCGGGCATGAAGGTATACTTCTACTGACGACGCCTCGTTGGACGCGGCGCTGAACATTTCAGGGGTAACAAAATGGGAGTGAGCAAAATCTTTTCGTACGGCGGAAGAACGGTATGGATGCTCATACTTGGCTTCGCCCTCGCGGCGGTGCTGAGTGTCATGCTGCTGACGAAAACTGCGGAGCTCCGCTACGAGCGCGATATCAATCGCATGGTCTACAACGACAACCTCGGAGTCCTGAACGAGATCAAGGCGAAGCTCGGCATGACGGGGGACAGCCTGAAGACGCTGCTATCCGAGTCGCCGGCGGAAGCTGCGAATCAGCCGTACCTGGTGGTCAGCATGGCCGATCACCGTCTTTGGTACAAGCAGGGCAAGGAGGTCCTGTTCGAGGCGCCGGTGGCGACGGGCAGCGGAAAGGAACTGGTGGGGGGATCCGCCGGGCAGTGGCGCTTCGAGACACCGCGCGGTCGGCTCACGGTAAAGGGCAAGGACGAAAATCCCGCCTGGGTTCCACCTGACTGGCACTACGTGGAGCAGGCGCACAAGAAGGGTCTCGGCATCATGCACCTCACCCCGGGCCAAACCATAACCACCAGTGACGGCGCGGTTCTCACCACTCAGAACGGGGAAGTCGTCAAGCGGTATGGCAGCGGCAGCACGGTGTCGCTCGGTACCGGCGTCGAGGGAAAGGAGATCGTTGCGAACGGCAACATCGTCATCCCGCCCTACGGCACCACGGCCCGCCGGTATATGGGAGTGATGGGAACACGCCGTCTCGAGCTTGGTGACGGGTACGGGATTCACGGTACCGACCACCCCGAGAGTATTGGGCAGTCGGTGAGCCACGGCTGCGTCCGCATGCGCAACGAAGACATCGAGAAGCTCTATCCGATGGTCCCCGTCGGCACTCCGGTTTACATCTATTAATAAGAAAGGCCCTTGGAGTCCGCGGGCGTAGGTGAGCGGCGCCACCCAACAGGTGAAGAGCTAGAGCTCCCCGACAAGCTTCCGGTTCGGAAGCGTCACACGACGAAAATCGCGTGGCTCACCGCTGCCGCGGTCGCGGCAGTAGGCGCGTTTCAGTTTCTGCAGGCAGGCGGCACGCGGGACAAGCCAATCGGGACCTATCTCGCGCGGGCGGTCGTCCCCCTGGCTGAGCCTTCGGCCAGCGCTTTCGGGTCGAGCGGGGAGGTCAAGCTGGCGTTTGCGATGCCCTCGCAGGAAATCTCCTATCCGCTTGACGTACATGGTGATCCGACGTCGCTGGAGTACGCCTGGATGCGCAACGGCGACACCACCCTCGCCACCGTACCCCAGGCCCTCACCGGCGACAAGATGATGTCGCCGCCCAAGGCCGGGTTCTACAGACTCGCTCTGCTGAAGAGCGGCCAGCAACGCCAGATCGAAGGACTGACGCTCGCGGTGCTCGTGCCGTTCGAGGAAAAGGAGGGCGCGATGCTGCGTGGCTACCGCATCGGAACGTACCTCGCGGAACGGGCGCGCGGTCGCCAGCCGCCGCCTGAGGGGTTTCTCGAGATCACGCCCGCCGACGTCGATCTTCCGATCACGAAGCATTTGCGAGTCGGCGATTTTTTGAATCACGATCAGCGGGGAGTGTGGCCCAGTTACGCGGCGGTGAATCCAAAGCTGCTCGACAAGCTCGAGCTGGTGATTCAGGAGATCGCTCGCTGGCACGGCGACAAGGCAGTCGTGGACATCGAGATCGACGTCCATTCCGGTTTCCGCGCGCCGGAGCATAACCGGAAGATACGGCGTGCCGCCCAGGATAGTCAGCACCAGTACGGCGACGCCGCCGACGTGGCCATCGACGCCAACGGCGACGGAAAACTCACCGCCATCGACAGCCGTATGGTAGGTTTGGCGGTGGAGATCGTGGAGCTCAAGCACCCGGATCTGGTCGGCGGGCTCGGCGTCTACACCAGTGGTCACTCGAGCACCAACTACGTACATATCGACGTGCGCGGACGCCGTGCCCGCTGGCGTGGCCGCGGCTGACGAC
>JALYYH010000136.1 GCA_030946665.1 Gemmatimonadota bacterium | reverse complement strand
GATGTTTGCGGTGTAGTCGCCTTTGCGCGGCTTGAACTGAACTACGACGAGATGAATAGATCGATCCATCCATCTGAAGTTGCCATGACGCAGAGGTACAATCAACCGCTCCGCACACTCATGGCGGTGGTGCTGCTGTTGACGTCGGCGCCGGCGAGCGCCCAACAGCCCAAAGCGACCGATGCGGAGCCCTGGACGATCGTCCCAATGCCACAGGCATCGCTCGTTCTCGCGCGCGACGGGTCGTTGATAGGAGAGATTGGCAAGGAGATTCGCACCAACGTCTCCATTAAGGCACTGCCCGCCTACCTCCCGCACGCATTCGTGGCCGTCGAGGACCATCGCTTCTACCAGCACGACGGAGTCGACGTCGTCGGAATAGCCGGTGCTCTCAAGGACAACATTTTTGGCGAGCGGCGCGGAGCGAGCACCATCACACAGCAGCTCGTCGGCAACATGCATCCCGACCTTGTCGATCGCACGGACATGAGCCTGGGGAGAAAGCTCAAGGAGCAATCCGCGGCGCGCGAGATGGAGAAGCACTACACCAAGGACCAGATCCTCGAAGCGTACCTGAACCAGATTTCATTTGGTCACGGCTGGTACGGAGTGGAGAGCGCGGCTCGGCACTATTTCGGGAAGAGCGCGTCAAGGCTCACGCTCGCCGAAGCAGCCGCGTTGGCGGCAATGCCAAAGGGACCGGCGCTCTATGATCCGCTCAAGTATCCGGATCGCGTCCGCCAGCGTCGCAACGTCGTGCTGTCCCTGATGGTTGATCAGGGATACATCACTCAGACTCAGGCAGCGACTGCGCAGTCAGCACCGCTCGTCACGCTTCCGAATAGCGGATACTCCGCCTACTCGCCCTGGTTCGTGGATGTCGTGCGCGTACAAGCGCAGCGCGCGGGAATTCCGGTCAGTCAAGGTGGGTACCGGATCTACACGAGTCTCGACCCCGTGCTCCAGAACGCCGCCGTCAGTGCGCTGCTCGAGGAGACGGCAGCGGTTGAATCTCAGCCCGACTACGCGCATCCGAAATACTCTCCCGGATCACGCTCGTCGCCGACGCGCACGACCGACTACCTGCAGGGAATGGTCGTCGCGATGGACCCGACCTCCGGAGATGTTCGTGCGCTCGTCGGTGGACGTGATTACGGCGATTCCCAGTTCGACCGGGCGGTTGATGGAATGCGGCAACCGGGTTCGTCATTCAAACCGATCGTGTACGCCAGGGCGATCGCTGACAGCATCACGCCAAATACGATCTTTGGCGACACGGCGCTGTCGATTCTGCTGCAGAACGGCACCGTCTACCGGCCTGAAGATTCCGATGGGCAGTACCTGGGTCCGCTCACGCTGCGTGATGCGCTGGCCAAGTCCCGAAACGTCGTTGCGGTGCAGCTCGGAATGAGATTGGGAATGGATTCGATCGCGAGTCTCGCGCGTCGCATGGGACTCGGCTCGAAGATCGCGCCATACCCGTCCAGTGCTATCGGCGCGTCGGTTGTCCAGCCACTCGACTTGATCGCCGCCTATACGACGTTTGCTAATCTCGGGACGCCAGTCGAGCCGCGTTTCATATACCGTATAGAAGACAGGAATCGCAAAGTCGTCCTGTCGCGCGAGATTCGCGCCTTGGCGCCCGCGCTCGATCCCCGCGTCACTTACGTAGTCCGCGACATGATGCGCGACGTCGTCGAGCGGGGCACCGCGTCGAGCATCAGGCGTTACCTGCCTGCGTCCATTCCGGTTGCAGGAAAGACCGGGACCACCAACGACAATTCCGATGTCTGGTTCATCGGCCTCACCCCCGATCTAGTCGCGGGAGTGTGGCTCGGCTTCGACAGGCCAACGTCGATCGCGAGCGGTGCCGCGGGTGGATCGATGGCCGCGCCAATTTGGGGCAAGATGGTCGCGCGCTATTACGCTTCGCAGCCGCAGCTAATCGCCTCTCACGCGACGGAACAATGGACTCCGCCAATCGGCGTCATCACGGGCGATGTAGATCGCGCCACCGGCGCGCTGGCGACGGATCAGACTCCGCCGGACCGGCGCTACACCGAGTATTTCGTCGAGGGCACGGAACCGGCGCCGCTCAGAGCGGACCCGTGGAAGCTGTTTGGCTGGGGGCCGATCATCTTCTAGCGTTCCGCGACCGTTCACCGAGCCGCCTCGCCGGTTCACCGAAAAGGTGAGGCTGGCGACGATGGGACGCCGTACGTTCGAACATGACCCGGCTCCTCCGCGCATCGGTACTGTTCGCCGCCCTGATCTTTGGCGCCTCTGCGCCCATTCGTGCACAATCGCCCGACAGTGTTCGACTCGTGCGCGGATCCATCCGCAGTAAGGACGGCTCCCCAGTGGTCGATGCCGACGTTTTCCTGATCGAGACCCTGGAAGGCGCAACCTCGGATTCGGCCGGACGGTTCACGATTCGGACTTCCCGGCGGGATTCTGCGACGCTCGTCGCGCGACGCATCGGCTTCACTCCCACGCAGCGAGTCATCGATCTCACCAGCCGAGATGTCATCCAGCTCGACTTGGAGAGACAGGCACCGGTCCTTGTTCCGATTACGGTTACAGCTGGCTCCTACACAGCGGGGTCCGAGCGCGGAGCGTCGCTCAATGCGATACAAGTCGTCTCGACGCCGGGCGCCACGGCGGACATCGCCCGCGCCATCCAGACGCTTCCCGGCGTGCAGAGCGTTGATGAAGGAACCGGACTGTTCGTGCGGGGCGGAGACGTGAGCGAGACCCGAGTCCTGCTCAACGACATCGTTATGATCGCGCCGTACAACTATGAGACCCCCACCGGGAACTACACCGTCACCGTAAATCCATTCCTGCTCGACGGAATCTTCTTTTCCTCCGGTGGTTTCGGCGCCCGCTACGGAAACATCCTGTCGGGAGTTGCGGATCTCCGGACCCAGGGTCGACCCGAGCAGACATCCGTCGTCGGCACCGCTGGACTCGCCGCAGTTTCCGGTGGGCTCAACCTCACTCTGCCACGCGGATACGGAGCGCGTGCGACAGCTACGTGGAGCGATACACGTCCGCTATTCAAGTTGAACGGCAGCACACGGTCGTACTCACCCGCACCGAACGGCACCGATTTCAGCGGCAGCAC
>JALYYH010000134.1 GCA_030946665.1 Gemmatimonadota bacterium | reverse complement strand
GGCGATTCCGCGACCACAAGCACGCCGAAGGCTGGCTGTTCGGCTTGTATTGCGTGCTCGCGGGAGTGGAGAGGTTCATCATCGAGTTCGTGCGCGCCAAGGACGACCGTTTCTTCTTCGGCACGTTCACGACGGCGCAGTTGATCGCCCTCGCCTTCGCGATCGGCGGAGCAATCTGGATGTATGTGCGACGGAACCCGCGCCCCGATGCGCCCGGTATCCATGCGATCCCGCAACCAGCGTAGTGGTGTCGCCGTAGTGTAATTACGATGCGCCGCTTCAGCATGAACTTCGCTTCGCTCAAAGAGTCCGCCCGCGTGGGAGCGGACTCTTTGCGTACCAACCCCACCCGCACCACGCTTTCAACTACCGGAGTAATCATCGGCGTAGCTGCGCTGGTCGCGGCATTCTCGATCACGGATGGCGTCGATCTCTGGGCGCGCGCACTCATCGCGCGGGAGAGCAGCGTACAGGATGTGTCGATTACGCCGCGTACCAGCACCGTGGTCGCGGGCCGGACTGTTCCGATCACCGGATATCCGGTTCTCACCGCGGTTGTCGAGCGCACCCGGGAAATCGGGACACGGAAGGCGGTGGGCGCGAGACGCGCCGACATACAGACCCAGTTTCTGGTCGAATCAGTAACTGTGACCGGGGCCGGCAGTGTGATCGGGTTTGTGGTGGGAATCATCATCGCGCAGGCGGGAACCGCAGTGTGTCGTCTCTGGGCGCACGCATCGATTTATCCCGTAATGCACCTGTACACGGGCCTGCTCGGGGCAGGCTCCGCGATCACGGTTGGATTGGTTTTCGGAACTTAACCCGCACGTAGAGCGGCGGAGCTGGCGCCAGTGGATGCGATCGCGCGGGAGTAATCAGTAATCCCAGGACCCCACCGTAATTGGCTGCGTCTCCGTTATCGTCTGCCAGATTCCGTGAATCGTCTGGCTCGGGATCTCCAGCTGGACGTTGCCGTTCCCGATGAAGGGCTGGAAATTGATCGTTCCCCGTTCGATGAAGGTGGCGAGAGAGCAGGAGCCAGTCTTCGCGAATGGCGGAAGCGGAAGCGCGCACGTCTGGTTCGTCGCGGTCACTGTGCTGGTGAGATTCCCGGATGTCGAGACCCAGACAGCGCTCTCGCCTTCAGAGTAGATCGCGAACGCCGGAATTGCACCGGACAGTGCGGGCAATGCGGCGAAGTCGTTGGGACCAGCATTTCCGACAATTAACGCCATGCGATCTGGGGCAGCGTTCGCGGAGTGACTCTGCCAAAGCAGGAGCACCACATCGATTGGCGGAGGGTTGCACTGGCCGGCCGGCGCTGGAATCAAAGGATTGTTTATCAGCTTCTCCACACAGGTGCCCGTCGGGTAGGTCTCTCTCACACCGAGTGCGAACATGCTCTGCGATTTCCCGTTGATCGTGACGTTGACCTGATTGATCTGTGGACCGAGCGTCGTGAGACTCGCTGCCGATGGTCCGTAGATAGATGTCGCGCCACCCATTGTGCTGATCCGTAGCGTCAGACTCTGCAACGCCGAATTGGGATCGAGAGCGGCAGGTCCGGTCGAGTCGCTACCGCAGGCTCCCAGCGAAAGCAGAAGAGCCGCGCAAAGAGCGGGAACCCCTGAACGATTCTGACAAAAAGGAATAGAGGTCATTGGTGCCTGATCCGCATGGGTTAAGGGCTCTGAACCGCGGCGGCCGGGTTGCTACCGACCCGGGAACATCATTATCAGATGTTCACACCCCGTCAAGAGTGATCCGCTCACGAATGGTCGTGGATCATACGCCACCCAGCCGGCGTGCGCTCCCAAATCGTTGAGAACCAACCGGTTCGGTCGGGTAGGCCGTTGCCGCTCAGGAGGTACTGGCCGGTGGCCAAGGTGTGATCCGGGCCCAATGACCGGAATTCCAGATGATCGTAGCTGAGGATCTGGGCTGGCCGACCGGTTTTCCAGAATCCCGCTCTCATCTGGTCACCGATTGCGTTCGGTCCGCGCACCAGGCCGGTCCGGCCCATCGTCGTTGACGAATTGTTGTAGGCAGACAGGTACGCCGACAGGTCTCCGCGATTCCACCCTGCCGCCGTCGTATCGAAAACGGCGCGTATCGCCGCCACATCCGACGCCGCTGTTGCTGCGGGCACTGACGGGGCGCTCATCTGGCTCGCGCACCCGGCCCCGCCGAACAAGATCGACAAAACCGCCCATCCGCGCGCTGTTCTCATTTTTTCTCCGGAACAAGTCTCAGGCTCGTCCCCCAAGGGTCAGTCAAAATCCACTCGCCATTCGCAGGCTTCGCGTCGTATCCCGCCGCCGCCACATTCTGCGCGGCCTCGTCCGCCTCCTTCTTCATCGGAACGACGATCTCCCACTCGAGCAGTCTCGCATCCCCATCCGTCGCGCGGGGAGCGCCTCTCGCCCAGGTGTTGGTCCCGAGGTGATGATGATATCCACCGGCCGACATGAAGAGCGCGCCAGGATAGCTCCACACCACCTTGTCGAACCCCAGCGCATCATGATAAAACGACTCGGCCTTATCGATATCGTCGACGTATAGATGCACGTGGCCGAGCACGGTTCCGGGCGGCATTCCCGTCCAGGGCTCGCCTCGGGCTGATCGCACCAGATCATCGACATCGAGATTGTTGGTCGTCATGTAGAGCTGACGCTCGTCGTATCGCCACGCGTCTCGCGGCCTGTCCGCGTAGACCTCGATTCCGAGACCGTCCGGGTCGGTGAGGTAAACCGCCTCGCTCACGAAGTGATCCGACATTCCGGCATAAGCGCCGATCTTGGCGAGGTGAGCGACGAAGCGTCCGAGCGACGCGCGATCGGGAAGCAGTATCGCAAAGTGATAAAGCCCGAGCAGCCCACGACGCGGAACCGGCTTCGCGCTTCGCAGCTGACGGAGGTGGACGATCTCGCGATCCTCACCGTGGGGACCGACACTCACCCAATCAGCGGTGCGCGAGATCACGCGCATGCCGAGAACCTTCTCGTAGAAGAGAAGCGACCGGTCGAGATCAGCTACCTGCAGACGCACTCGACCGAGGTGCGTCGACTCGGGAAGACGGTACCCCTTTGGCCGAATCCCCTTTTTCTCGTCAGCCGGGACCGGCGTCTGCTTCATTGTCATCTCGACCTCCGTTCACCGCATCAGCAGCAAATGCTACGCCTTTGCGTTTCCGCCTTCCTGCTTATGACCGGGCCAGAACGTCTTCACGGTAGCGAAGACAAGCAGCAGGAGCAGGATGCCCTGACCCGCCAGCGTCTCGACACTGGGATAGATGCCCATCGCGTCGATGTGTGGCGCGCCGGGGATCACCGTGATCGGCATCACGTTCGCTTCCTGCAGCTCCCGGATCCCCTTGCCCATGAACACGAACGCCATGTAGTAGAGCAGGATGCTCGTCACGGCGAAGAAAGGACGCATGGGGATGCGCACGCCATATCGGTAAAAGAGTGTGAAGATCACCGCGAGCGCCGCTAGTCCGACGAGAATACCGAGAGCGAGGGGCACTCCGACATTCGGCCCGCTGTTGAACAGCGCCTGATAGAAGAGCGCGGTTTCGGCGCCCTCCCGGTAGACGGCAAGAAACGCGACGAGCGCGAGCGCCTTCCCGCCGCCATGCTCCAGCGCGGAGTTCACCTTTTCACGAATGAACTTTTGCCATTTGGCGGCTTCGACTTTTGATATGAGCCAATAGCTCACCGAGAACAGGACGGCGACGGCAACGAGCATCGTTATCGCCTCGACCAGGGAGCGGCTCGCGGGCATCGCACCCAACAGCGTCTTGAGCACTACGGCAGTCGCCGCGCTGGCGAGCACGCCGAGCGTAAGTCCAATCCATATGGAGCGCAGCCGCTCCCGATGTCCGGTCTTGATCAGGAACGCCACCACCGCACCGAGCACGAGTATCGCCTCGAAGCCTTCGCGGAGAATGATGAGGAACGATTGGAAGAATGCTTCCCAGCTCGTCGACGGCTGCTGGGTGAGATCGATCACTGCCGGAAGTCCGTCCGCGATTGCGTCGCGTGACGTTTTCGCCCCAGCGATGTCGTTGCGCTTCACCGCTCCCTTGAAGTCGGCGAAGTACCGCTCCATCGTCGCCACGAGTCCGGGCTTCTTGGCGCGCGCGGATGTCTCCAGCGGCTCGAACGCGATGTAGGCATCGAACGCGCGGTCACCGGCTTCGGCGACCTTACCGCGTCGCGCGAAGTCGAGCGCGCTGTCGAGAAGAGCGAGAATTACCGGTGATGCAGTGTCTCCCGGGATGGCCGTCGCGTCTGCCCGAGCCGCGGGGAGTGCCATCTTCTCGCCACGAAGGGAATACACGTAGTTGATGCTGTTCCATCGTTGTTGGGGCGTCAGCGACGCCGAGAATGCGGGCATTGACGTTCCGCGCACACCCACGGAGATGACGTTGTAGGCCAGGCTCGGCGTCAGCTCTGGTGTCATGCTCTTGACGCCGATAGCAGGCGGGGGTGTGCTCAGTGTGTGTGCCGCCAGCCCCCCACCCTCTCCTTTTTCCCCGTGGCAGGATGCGCAATAACGCTGATAAAGCGCTCGGCCCTGCGCGGTGTCCAACGGACCGTTTGGCAGGTCCATCGCCCCGGCGGTGCCGAGTGATGCAACGAAGAGGCTATGGAATTGTCGGACTGTGGCTGGCGGCTGCCTCGACGCGACAGCTGACGTCAGACTGTCGAGAATCGCCCGCGTCGCGTGTGCGCTATAGCCGTTGAGACGCGCCGCGACCATCTTGGCGTCCGCCAGGAATCCATAAGTCTCGTCGAATTCATCCTTGGAGACGAGTTTTCCGCGCTCGTCGACTGCTTTCGCGTACTCCTCGACGGCGACACCGACAATGCTCGACAGACGTTTGGCAGGGTTTTCCTGGGCGGGCGTCGCGACAGCCGCCACGAGCGACAGGATCGAGACACCAATCCATCGCATAGATCGACAATTCATTGCCGAGTGAATCTATCCGGATAACGGCTACAGGCAACCGTGAGTTGCAGTTACAGCTCTTTGTCGCAAAGCGCCGCGCTAACCCCGGTTCGCTGCTCGAATCTGCCGACGAAGATCGCCAGCCGCTCGCTGGTGAACTCGCCCCTCGACATGCCGAGGGCTTCGATCGCCTGCTCGATTGCGTCCGGCTCGCCCTCGACTTCCACGAGCACATCCATCCGTGGATAGCGCTCGAACCGGATTACTGCCCCGCCGAGCTCGTACTGCGCGATTTCGCGCTCGATCTCCAGAGTTACGATGAAGCCGAGTCGTTCGAGAATCCGCTCGAGCGCGGAGAACTGATCGACGAGCGTCGAAATCTCTTCCCTGATCTTGTAGGCGCCTTGCGTCTCGGTGGGGCCCTTCCAGTCAAAGTACGTGCGGGTGGATTCCCTGCTCTCGTAGCGTCTGACTCGTAGCACCTCGTCCCGCTCTGCCAGCTCTTGCGACTCGATGTCGTAGCGCCGGTCGATCAGGCTCCCCTCAAAAGAGAGGCTGGCCCCCGCCTTCTCGATCCGCTTGCGACGTTCGGCGAGATCGTCGACGAGCGCCTTGAGCTCTACCTCACGCATTCAGAATCGTCTCCAGCACGTGCTGCGTATTCGCCAGCGAGGGCAGAGCCGCGTAAGGGTTGTGCGCCTGGAGATCATCGACGCTGTAATGTCCACTCGCCACTCCGATGGCGCGGGCCCCGAGTGATCGTCCGCACTGGATGTCGGCTGGAGTGTCGCCAATGACGACGATTCGCTCTCCCGCGATATCGAGGCCGAGCGTCTCACTCGCGCGCCGCTGCGCGATTGTCGGCAGCTCCGGACGATGTTCGTGATCCGATCCGAAGGCGTTGACGCGAAAGCGGTCGGGGTCGATCCCGGCGGCCTTCAGTTTTATCCGCGCCCCCGGCTCGATGTTGCCTGTCAGGAGTCCGAGTATTACGTCCTCACGCATCTCGAGCTGGTCAAGGATTTCGACGACGCCAGCGAGCGGACGGACATTGAATTTCCCGCCATTCACGCCCGCGCGCAGTCCCTCCAGATAGAGAGCGACCAGTTTCTCCATGTGCGAATCGATGTGCGCGTCCGAATGTCCTTCGAGGCGCATTACGTCGCGCACGATCTGCTTGTCGGTCTTGCCATCGTAGCGATACGAGGGATTTCCTGGCGAGCCGAATACCTCTGCGAGCGCGCGCTGCATCGATGCTCGGCCCAATCCCTCCGAGCTTAGCAGCGTGCCGTCGATGTCGAACAGAACCAGCCTCATGCTCGCGTCAGAAATACGCCGGCGATGATCGTCGCCGCTCCGACGCCCTGAAACATCGTCGGAGTCTCATTGAGGAACGCCCAGGCAACCAGAAGGGCGACGATCGGCTGGAGATTGGCGTAGACGGCGGTGCGCGTGGGACCGAGCACGCGCAGACCGCGATACCAGAAGAAGTAGGCGACGCCCATGGATATCACACTCGAGTAGAGGAGCGCGAGCCACCCACCCCTCCCAATGGCGTGCCAGTTGGTC
Organism: Gemmatimonadota bacterium; assembly: GCA_030946665.1. The sequence goes on along the minus strand of JALYYH010000134.1, from coordinate 8,954 downwards.
GCGATCAACGCCGGTGCCGACGCTATGAGGAGCGGCACCGCTCCGCCGACCATGGTGATCGCCGAGAGCTGGATGACGTCGATCCGCGAGGTGTACGGCTGAAGCCCGATCGTGTAAAACGTCCAGCAGATTACGCCGAGGAAGACCAGCAGTGACCCAGGCAATGTCGCGCCTCCGCTGGAAGAGCTCGCGCTCCCGATAATCACCAGCGCAACGCCGAGCACTGACAGGCCAATGCCCACCAGAGTTTTGTGCTTGACGCGCTCCATCCCGCGCGCACGCGCAACGAGCGCGATGAATGCCGGGGCAGCCCCCACGATCAGCGCCGCGTTTCCCGCTCGCGTCCGCGCCACCCCGTGCACGAAGAACAGCTGATACAATCCGTTGCCCAGGACGCCGAGCAGGAGAAGGCCAATCACGTCGCGTCGGGGAAGCCGAACTCGACCGCGGGCGAACGCCACCGGCAGCAAAACGAGCGCGACTGTCCCGACGCGGAGACCCGTGAATGCTACTGGATTGAAGATCTGGGTGGCGTACTTCACGACTACGAAGTTGATCCCCCAGATCATCGCCATCGCGAACAGAAGAACGTCAGTGAAGCCGAAAGCGGGACTTGCCGCTGATGCAGTTATGGCCGAAGGATGAGTAGCTGATTCCGTCATCGTCGAAAGCTAGCCGGGGCATGCGCGGCGCGGCTACTTTGCGTCATGCACATCTCTTTCGCCGTCTTCGCCGATGCGGCTAACCTCTCCCAGGAAGGAAAGCTCAACATCCTCGGCGTCTTCGACGCGGTGCAGGTGGCGGGACTGCCGACCATTCATCCGCGAACACATTTTGTCGTTCGACTGAAGGCGGACGGCGACGACACCGGCGCGCACAGGCTCACGTTCCGCTGGCTGTCTCCCTTTGAAGAGGAGCTGTGGTCGTCGACGGGCGAGATGAGCGTGACCCAGTCTCCGAATCCGGTGTTCGAGCTGGACCTGCCGATTATTGCGGTGGTCGACCTCCCGCTCAATGTCGCGGGCCAGTACACGATGCAGGTAACACTCGATGGTCAGCCGACGGCGGCCGCGAGACTGTTCGTTACGGGACCGAACCAGCAGTCGATGGTCACCGGAACCCCGAACGGAATGGTGAGCTGACTAGAGAATTCGTCGCCCGAAACGGAAGCGTTGAATCAGGAGATCGGTGTACTCGTCGCCGCTCTCGAGGTCGTCGACAGCGTAGCCGCCGCGTCCCAATGCCAGGTGGACAACACGCATTCCGCCGAGAGAGATCGCAACGTGCGTGATCTTTCCCTCCGGCTCGTCCGAGAAAAAGAGGAGATCGGCTGGACGCAGGTTGCGTATGGTTTCCACTGGCTCGCCGGCCATCGCCTGCATCCACGCGTCGCGCGGCACGTTGACACTGTGAAGGTGGAATGAGCTCGACACGAGTCCCGAGCAGTCGCAGCCCCACGGCGTAACTCCGCCCCACTCGTACGAAGTCCCCTCGAAATACGTCATCGCCGTGGCGGTGATCGAGTCAGGCGCGCCAGGAAAACTCTGACGCCGCTCCTCCAGCGTCATCGCCAGGCCACCGAACCTCTCCTGTCCCTCCGTGATCAAGGCGCCGAGCGGGAGCTTGCGGGTGGCGCCATGTTCGTCGCGCACGGTGCAGCCGAGCGAGAGTGGTCGCGGATCGTTCCAGCCGGTTTCCGACAGCGGCGGAACAGGCTCGGGCATCGTAACGACGTAGCCCTGATGGACCCAGCCGGGATACCCGTCGGCGCCCTCGACGTGGAGCCAGAATCCCTTGCGCTCGACGACCAGCGCAATGTGGCCGTGGAGGAGTTGTGATACCTGGGTAGATCTTACGTCCGGTTCACACAGCATCGGCGCAATCGCGGCGACGGCCGTGACGTGCTCACTCAATGCTCGGGCCAGTCGATCTTGTCCGACTTCGTCGGCGTCATTCGTGGCTCCGGCCGTTTCGCGACGCATTCCTTGCACAGCGTCACCCCGCGGAAGTTGCAGATGATGCAGACGAACGTTCCGCAATCCGCGCACGGGTAACCTTCAGACGCGCGCTCCTCTTTTCCGCAGGAGCGGCACATCATCGAGTCTCTTTCACGGAGATTTTTCGCCATCAGTTTCGCGGTTGGGCCCGAAGCGCCGGGCCGGGGTTTGGACTCCAATTGACGAGCCACCAACGCTTTAGAAACGCCAGTTGCGGAAAAGATCGAAGCCGAGCTGCGAAGGCGTCTGCGTCGGGGTGAAGCTCGGCGTCGTGCCTTTGCTGCACCTCGCGTCGCTGGAGCCGGGCTCGATCGCCGCCTGCGCACTGTACAGCGAGCTGATTCTGTACTCCAGCTGAAGGCCAAGATTTTCCTTGAACGCGCTGGGATTCACAAAGCATAATCCCGTGCTCAATCCGAGGAACCACCTGCTGCCGAGCTGCTTGCCAAGAATAGCGCGAGTGTTGAGCAGACTGTAGTAGGAGGGATTGCTGCCGTTCGGCGCCGTGGGATCGGTGCCGCCAGGCGTCGCGGTCTGCACTTCGACGATATCGAGCACGTTTCGCGGAATTGCGTTGGTGAAGATGTTCCCGAGCGCGCGGACGCCGAGTCCCGCCACCTGTCCGGTTGTATTGTCGAGACCGACGGCCGGCTCGCCAGTGACGAGATAGCTGAGCAAATCGCTCTCGGACAGCGGGAGATTGTCGGGGTTTCTGAGCGCGAGCTTGGGCTGAGCCAGAGTCCCGGTGATATCCACCTCCACTCTCACATCTCTGCCATTCGCGCTCTGCCTCGGCTGCCGCACCGTGTGGATGGCCTTGATGTCGAGCGATGGATTCAAGTCAGGGGTGCCAAAGAATCGCAGCTGTCCGCTTTGCACGTCGAAGGTCGGCTGAATGAACGGATCGACGAGATTGAGTCGGTACGTTCCCTTGTCGGCGCTCAGTTGTCCTTCGAGCGCGAGCCGGGGCGGCACGCCCGGAGCTGGCGCAGACATCGCGACGTTGAGCGAGCCTCCGAGCTTGATGTTCGCTTCGGATGAGCGAAGCCAGACATCGGGCCCGATGTCGACCGTCACATTTTCGAGCCGGAGATTGCGCGCGACTGCCTTGGGTGCGCGCGGCATTACTTCCCGATTCTGCGAGAGCAGGGTATCGACGGCGTTCTGAAACTCCGGATCGTTGAGATCGATGATCCGCTTCTTCATCACATCGGGGATGTAGATCGTCCCGCGCTCGACTCGCAGACTCCCACGCATCACCGCGTTCTGGGTTGAGCCAGTCAACGTCACCGGTGGTCCGGTCGATACGTCGAGAGACGCGAGCCCCGGCTTATCGATGGCGTGGAAGTTGGAAGCGTTGGCGGTGATCGAGAAGGATGGATTGTCGTAGTGCTCGAAGCTCACTGTGCCGTTGACGGACAGCGTACCCCGACGATCCTTCACGGTTTCCGCCGAAAGCCTTCTGATGTGAACGGTGTCGCCCGAAAGAGCGATGTCCGCCGCGATGTGTTTGTAGCTCGTCCCAAGGTTGGAGAACTGCGCGAAGCCGTCGCCGAGCGAGATCTGGCCGAACAACTGTGGCTGCTTGATGTTTCCGCGAATATCCACGTCCGCCACAATCGCGCCGCGCGCGTCAACCAGTCCTGGCACGAATGCGCGGAACAGCCGCAGGTCGACGCTATCGGTTCGCACGTGCCCTTTGATCGAGTCGCCGTTCAGTCGCACGTTCTCGACGACGAGTTTCGCCTTGCTGCTATGCTGAAGCAGCAGCGAATCGAGCGCGAGGAATCCGGGCGAGTACTGGATGCGGGTGGGATACTCGAGCGTGTATCGATTGGTGGAATCCACCAGCACCTGGGCCGAATCCAATCGGACGATGGTCGTGTCGCGGTTGCGGGTGAGATTGCCAGCGAGCTCAGTCTGCACGCCGCTCTCGCTCAGCAGCGACGCGCTGAAGTGTCCGGAGGTGGGAGAAGCGAGGGTAGCCGACGCCCTGATGCTGTTGAAGCCGACAGGACCGAGAGTCACGCTATCCGCGCCGAAGATGAGCGAGCCGTGTATGTCCCTGGTGACGTCGGCGAGCAGAATCGAGCCGCGGACACTTTCCACGCCGCGTCGGCCGAAAGTGACCTCGTTCGCTCTGACCACTCCATTGAGCGCGAGGTGATCGATGCTTCCGGACAGCTCTCCGTCCAGCTCGGCGCTGCCGTGAAGTGAGTCGACGCCAGACGCGCTCGCTAGACTCGGCACCAATGCGCGAAGGCGCGACAACGAGTCCATCACCGCGCCGAACCTCAGAGTACCGGTGTGAGTCCCAACCAGACCGAAGGTTCCGGAAGCGTGCGCTGTCAGTCCGGTTGCATTCAACGCCAGCGTGTCGACGGTCGCGACGCCGTTGGCGAAGCGCAGTCGAGCGACGGACGGATCCACCCGGAAGCCGGCCGCGGTAGATCTCTCGATGGATGCGACCGCGCTGCCCACCAGCGTCGGGAGTGACTCGCCGCGCAAGTCTAGATCGTACACGCCGGTGAGCTGTGTGTGGGGCAGCGTGTTCCGCTCGAGCAGCGTACGCAGATCGAGAGCGGTGGTTGTCGCTCGGCCGCGCGCGCCGTATTCGACGGCGTCCGCGTCAACCAGTCCGTTGAATGCGAGTGTGCCCGCGGCACCCGTGAGAGTCGTGTTGACCAGAAGGTTGGGCGCAGTTCCCTTCACCTGCACCGGTCCCGCGTAGCTGCCGCGCAGTGGAAGCAGTGGATAAGAATGCGCGAGCGCCGTGAACGAGAGCGGCTGGGCCTGGAGCCCGAGATCGTAGATGAGATACTTGTCGCCCCACGTTACGCGTCCGTCCCCGGTAACGTGCGACACCGGCTGCGCGCCATCATGATGAAAGAGGTCGGCGTTTCTGAAGCGCACGTCGAGCCAGGAAGAATCGAGCGAGGCGGTGCCGGAAACCGTTCCCTTGATCTTTGGAAACAACGGATTCAGGAACTGGAGCGTTCTTAAATCGAGTGTCGTTACGTCGACGTGGAAATCGTGAAAGGCCGTGAAGGCCGGCTCGAGGATGTTGAGCTCCCCGTCACCGCTCGCCCGGGTGATCGCTCCCGGCACGTGCGCATCGGCGAAGGTGAGCGATGACTGATCGACCCTGAAATGGTTGAGCGAGCCGCCGGGACCTTTCACGTTGCCGGTGATCTTCCCCTGCCAGTCGTACGGAAATGTTTTGCCATTGAGCGTCCGGAGCAGATCGAAATCGACAGGCGCGGCCTGAAGATCGAGGTTCTTAACCGCGAGTATGGGCCCACCGACCGCAAAGGTCATTTTGCCAAGCAGACGCGACCCAGTCGTGCGCACATCCATGTTCGTCAGCACGTAGTCGAGGATCTCCGGGTTGTACTCACTCCGGATGTCGAGCTCCATCTTGCCGCCGCCCGTCGTGGGCAGCGTCGGGTAGACCCACGCGACATCCCGCAGCGAGACCGAGTCGCCCACAACGTGCAGGTAGTAGCGAATCGGGAGATCGCCTCCCCACACTACGTGGCCGTGCGCGTTCCCCGTCGATGCGGGAAGATCCCAGTGCTGGGCGTCGACGAATACCGAATCCCCGAGATTGAGAAAAGTCCCGGATATGTTGCGGAACTTGAACGGCGGGTCCGTCTCGGTGAAGCTCGCTTTACGCAGGCGGATCAAGCGACCCACGGTGTCGGGGTCGGCGAGGCGCGCGAAGCCGAGGCTCGCCTGCGCGTTCGTCCACCGCCACGTCCGCGCAAAGCCTTCGCGGGTGCGGCGAATCTCGTGATCCGATCGTGTCAGCTCGTACCTGATCGCGCTGTCGCGCTGGGCGCCACGTAGCGAGTCGGAGGGACGCCACGGAAGCGTCAGCGTGAATGTCGCGTCGCGAATCTCCGACGAGTCGATGACGATGTACTCTCCGAATCCGCGCTGGTTGCGCTGCTGCTTCTCCACACTCGCGGGAAAAATGCGTCTCCAGTTCCAGTCGCCGTTCGCATGTTGGCGAAGGTGGATGACCGGATGCTCAGCCTGGAAGTTGCTGAGAAGGATTCTGCGGTCGAACAGGTCGCGCGCATCGTAGGACACTCGAATGGGTCCCGACGCAAAGAAGACGGAATCCTCGTCGTCCCGGATCTCGAGCGAATCGATCGTGACGCCGTTGAAGAAGCCACCGCTCATCGGCCCGATGTAAACTTTTCCCTTCACTCGGCCCTCGAGCATCGACGACACCATTCGGCGTACGCGCTCCTGACCGAAGCCCGTGTGGGTGACGCCAACGAAGCTGAGGATGACTATCAGCCCGAGCCCCGCCAGCACGATGGCGCTCGCCAGAACGATGCGAAGTCGGCGCGTCATGGTGTGCTAGAACGCCTGGCCGATCGCGAAGCTGAAGGTGAGCTTGCTGCGGAGGCGATTATCCTGGGCAGGTTGATACGTCGCCGGACACCCGCTCGCGAGGTCCTGGGTGATTCTCGCGGGAGCACCCGTAACTGGATCCTTGGGGAAGAAGTGCGTCGGCAAGGTGTTGTTTGGACTGACGCACAGCAGTGGTGCTCCCCCCGCAGTGGTTGCCTCGTAATAGAGCGGTCCCGTCGGCCGTCGGTAAGGGTTGTACCCGACCGCAACGCGCACTGGCCCGACTGGAGAGAAGGCGGTCACCTGCACTCCCGGAGTGACCTTGAGCTTCACGCCGCCTAAAGCGGCGGCGCTGCGGCGATTCCACACCTCTCCTGCATCAGTGAAGAGAGTGAGCTGGAGCAGATCCGGAAGTATGGGACTGCGAAGTCGCAGCTCGATATTGCCGACAACCAGCTCGTTTCCGCCTACCGGAACGACTCTCCTGAAGCTTCCGCTGGTGTCTCTCACAACGGTGTCGGGCACGCCGCTGACTCCCTGAATCGCTACCGAGTCATATTTCGACGCGGCGATGTAGATCGCTGAGCCCAGCTCATTCTGCGCAAATCCGCGCACAGTCGTCGGCCCACCGGCGTACAGGCGCTCCGATGGTGGAATGAATCCAGTGGCGGAGCCGAGGCTTCGACCGTACACGACGCCGCCACGAATGCGCAGCGCGAGCACATTTCCGCCACCCACGCCGATGTACCGCGACGCATCGCCGACGAACTTGTTGAACTGAAGGGCCGTGTCCGACAGAATCACCGGCGACGAGTGTCGCGCCTCGAGTCGAACGATCGATCCTCGGGTGGGCGACAACAGGTTGTTCGAGTTGTCGTGCGTCGCGGCCAGGCTCAGGATGGCGAGTCGCTGGGTCTTCTCGACTCGCTTCCTCTCCTCCTCATCGCACAGGTTGAACACCGCGCAGAACAGCGCCGGCTGCGCTTCGGTGCGGCCGAGATCCATCGAGTAGCTGAGATTGACCGGTGTCCGCGTTTGTGAGCGCCAGACGACTGATGCGACGCCTCCGATGGGAGTGGTCCGGCGATACGCGTTGTACTCCGAAACGCTCTGGCTGTACACCGTGAGAGTCGGAACCGTGCGCAGTCCAAAGAACACCGGCTGGCGGAGCGTCGCGCCCACGTAATAGCTGAGGAGATTGCTGAACACGTCCTTTCTGGCGGCTGGACACAAGCCGGGGACGCCGCTGATCGGACGACCGATTCCAATCTTGGAGACTCTCCCGTTCAGGTCGAGCCGTCGAGCACCGTTCAGGAAGTTGTAATCGGTGTATTCACCGGTGACGCGAAAGCAGTCGAGCGTCCCGTATCCGGCTCCCATCCGTGCAGCATGCATCGGAGCCTCGGCGAGATTCACGTAGAGCGTCGCCAGCGAATCGAGGCTCGAGTCCGGTGTGATCGAGACGTGCTGATAAGCCTCTGTCTGATACAGAGCGCGCTGCGCGTCGACGATCTCGGATTCGCGGAACAGTCTCCCTGAATCGAGGCCCATGATGCGGCGCACGATTCTGGTCGGTATCTGCTGCTTCTTTCCGGCAAGAGGCGTTACCTGAATCCTGATTGCTCCAATCCTTGTTTTTGGTCCTGGTGTGACCGTCAGCGTGTCCCAGGCACTCAACGTGGTGTCGTTCACGGTGAAGCTGTTGACGGCGTCAGCGCGGGGATATCCGCTGTTGTGCAGGCGCTCGCGGATGCTGTCCGCCGCGGCGTCGATCACGAAGCGGTCGAACCTGCCGCCTTCGCGTACCGGCAGATCGCGGGCTATCCGCTCATCCTCCGATACGGAATCGAGCCCGCGTATCACGAAGGACTTGAGAATCATAGGCGGCCCTTCGTTGATTTTGAACCTGACCTCGACAGCGCCAGGTGCAAGCAGCTTGACGGCGGTATCCACGGTCACTCTTGGATACCCCCGACGGCGATAAAAGATTATCAACCGGGCGCGATCGTTCGGGAGCTCAGTCCGGTCCAGGCAATGTTTGACCGTGAAAGGCAGGTAGAGGTAACGGCGCGCCCACGACGAGGGCGTCGTTACGATCGTCTTCGCCAGCTCTGCGTCCGAAAAGGAACGGTTTCCCTCGAACACCAGGCGCATCACCTCCAGGTCCCCGCGCTGACAATCGATGTCCTGGGCGCGGGCGCTGCTGCCACCAAAAAACGCTGCGAGAGACGCGAGTGCGGTGAGAGTTCCGAGCCGTACTCGGCGTCCGAGCGTCACCCTTTCAGCACGCGCGCACCTGGGGGCTGGCCGGGCGGCAGCTCGCGAGCGTAGTGCGTCTCCGTCTCGGGCTCCTTCCTGTCTCCGAGCATTCGCTTCGGAGGTGTGGTCGGCGCCCGAGCCAGCTCTCCCTGCGGAACAAGGGGCGTCCGCTGGATTAAGAGTTGCACAATGTAGAAGCCGGCCAGACCGACAGCGACGCCGACGCCCACGGCGGGCAGTAGATCCTTGGCGCCAAGTTGACGGCGGTAATAGTATTCTGCGCTCACGGTGAGGCCTATTTCGGGGGTCCGCGAAAGTTCTCGTATTTTGCCC
>JALYYH010000128.1 GCA_030946665.1 Gemmatimonadota bacterium | reverse complement strand
GGCCAATCCCCCGTCCCTCCTGATCGAGATAGACGATCACGCCCTTCCCTTCCTTGGCGATCATTTTCATCGCCGTGTCGAGCTGCCACCCGCAATCGCAGCGGAGTGAATGGAACACGTCTCCGGTGAGGCACTTCGAGTGCATCCGCACAAGTACGCTGGAATCGGGGCCGACATCGCCGAGCACGAGCGCGATGTGCTCATGCTGGTCGACATCGTTCTTGTAACCGACCACCCGCCATTGTCCGCTCTCGGTCGGGAGCCGCGCTTCTGCGACACGATGCACGAGTCTTTCCGTTTGCAGACGATGGGCGACGAGCTGGGCGACCGTGATGAAGGTCAAACCGTGCTGTGCCGCGAAGCGCTCCAGCTCGGGACGACGCGCGCTCGAACCATCCTCACTCAGGATCTCGCAGACGACACCAGCGGGGACAAGTCCGGCCAGGCGCGCGAGATCAATGGCGGCCTCGGTGTGACCGACGCGCTGCAGCACACCGCCTTCGCGCGCACGAAGCGGAGGAACGTGTCCGGGGCGGCGCAGGTCGGAGGGCACCGTTTTGGGATCCACCGCAACGCGAATAGTTTTCGCCCTGTCCTGGGCGCTGACACCAGTGGTGACGCCAAATCGCTCGTCAGCGTCTATGCTGACGGTAAAAGCGGTGCGGTATTCGTCGTTGTTGACTTCGCTTTGCTGGGCCAGCTCGAGTTGATCGGCGCGTTCACCGGTGAGCGCAAGACAGATCCACCCGCCCGCCTTCCGGATCATGAAGTTTACGAGCTCGGGCGTGACGAGCTGGGCGGCGCAAATCAGATCGCCTTCGTTCTCGCGATCCTCGTCGTCAGCCACGATGACGAGCTTGCCGGCCTTGATGTCAGCGATCGCCTGCTCGACCGTTCCGAACTCCATAATCCTCTAATGCTCCAGCGAGAAATCAGCCAGTGAATCTACCGCCGATGGGTCTCGCACGTACGGCTCGAGCAATCGTCGCACATGTTTGGCAATCATATCGGCCTCGACGTGCACCCTGCTTCCGGCAGTGAGCTCGCCGAGAGTGGTGTGACGCAGAGTGTAATCGATCAGCGAAAGCTGCAAACCGCCAGGCTTGAGCTCGTTTACCGTGAGGCTCACGCCGTCGACTGCGATCGAGCCATGCAGCACGAAGAGCGGCTCGATGGAAGCGGGAATCGAAAGGTCTATCAGCAGCGCATCCCCCGATGCCTTGCGCGCCGCAACAATACCCACACAATCGACGTGACCTTGAACGATGTGCCCCCCGAGCCGGTCAGTCGAACGGAGAGACCGTTCGAGATTGACCAGAGTTCCGGCGTTCCACTCACCTATGGTGGTCCGCTCCATGGTTGTGAGGACCGCAGCCGCAGTGAACCACCCAGGTCCGAACTCACGGACGGTGAGGCACGCGCCGCTCACGGCGATGCTCTCGCCAGCGGTGAGGTCGTTGAAGGGAGCACGGATGCGCAGCTCGCGTCCGGCGTCGGTCCGCCGCACTGTCTCGACTTCGCCAACGTGCTCGATCAATCCCGTGAACACTCAGCCCCCGCTCAACGCGTATTCCGTCATCAAATCGTCACCGAAGGCGGCGCGACGCACAACACGCGCGCTCCCAAGGTCGTCCTGAAAGGAGTCTCTCAACCCGTCGAAGGGGCTGAGACCGGTGTCGCCCAGGCTAACTGGTGACCGAAAGATAATCAGTCGGTCTACCAGCCCCTGCCGGAGAAACTCCTGCGCGACTCGCGCTCCTCCCTCCACCATCAGGTGCTGCACCTCGAAATCACGCAGCGCTGCGAGCGCGGTCGGCAAATCCTCGGCCTCGAATACATCCACGCCGGCGTTGTGCAGGGCAGCGAGCCGAGTGACCGGCGGGTGATGCGCGAAAATAACGGTTGGCGTTTCCTTCGCGGTGCGAACCAGAGTGGCCTCGACCGGGGTCTCGGCGTTCCGATCGAAGATGACACGCATGGGGGCTACGCGCGGCCTTATGGAACCCCTGGCGGTCAGTTGGGGGTCGTCGGCCCGCACAGTTCCGAGGCCCACGGCGATCGCATCGACGTTTGCGCGCAAGCGCTGCACTTCGTTCCGCGAGAGCTCGCTGCTTATCCAGCGCCGCATGCCGGACGGATCGTTCATCTTGCCGTCGGACGAGAGCGCGAGCTTGAGCGTGACCCAGGGCCGCGGGGCATTAGCGGCGGCGAAGAAGAAGGGTGCGTTGAGCTCCAACGCGGCTGCTTCCTCGACTCCGAAGTCGACTTGCACACCGTAGTCCCCGAGATGCCGCGCGCCACCGCCTGCCAGCGCTGTGGGATCCGCGGCGGCGATTACGACGCGGCTCACCCGTGCCTGGAGTATCGCTTCCGTGCATGGCGGCGTCTTGCCGAAGTGGTTGCAAGGCTCGAGGGTTAGATACATCGCCGAGCCCCTCGCGCGATCGCCCGCGGTGCTGAGCGCTAAGACTTCTGCGTGCGCCTCTCCGAAGCGGGCGTGATAACCCTCCCCGACCACGACACCTTCCTTAACGATAACAGCGCCGACCATTGGGTTCGGCGCTGTTTGTCCCCAGCCAAGCTGGGCGAGGGCCAGCGCGCGACGCATGTATTCCGCGTCGCGCGCCTCGCTAGAAGCCGAATCGTGCTCCGACCGATCCGTAGACTCTGGAATCGGCTGCCTGCTTGCCATTGAAGGTGTTGTAAGTGTTGATCGTCCCACCTGATA
>JALYYH010000120.1 GCA_030946665.1 Gemmatimonadota bacterium | reverse complement strand
TCATCGGTGCGGGCGTCGCCGGACTGCAGGCCATCGCTACCGCACGGCGCATTGGTGCTGTCGTCGAAGCATTCGACACCAGACCGGTCGTCAAGGAGCAGGTGAAGAGTCTGGGCGCGACGTTCGTGGAGCTGGACGTGCACACGGAGGACGCCCAGGATGCCGGTGGCTATGCACGAGAGCTGAGCAAGGAACACATTCAGCGGGAGAGGGAGCTGATCCACCAGCGCGCCCTTCAGGCCGACGTGATCATCACCACCGCGCTCGTTCCCGGCAAGCCCGCGCCTCGACTCATCGATGCCGCAACGGTGAGGGCAATGCGACCAGGATCGGTGATTGTGGATCTGGCCGGGGAACAGGGTGGAAACTGCGAGCTTACCGTGCCGGGAGAGACGATTGTCGAGAATGACGTCACGATCATCGCGCCGCTCCACATATCGAGTGACCTCGCTTTTCACGCCAGTCAGATGTACTCGAAGAACGTCGCGGCGCTCGTGACGCTTCTTGCTCCAAAGGGAGAGCCGATCCTCAACTTCGCTGACGACATAATCGACGCAGTGGTCGTCACCGCGGGTGGAGAAATCCGGCATGCCGGGACGCGGCAACGTCTCGGGATGTCCAGCGTAAAAACTTCAACGGCGGGGTCCGTCAAGTGAGCCAGGAGCTGATACTGGGCATCTATGTCTTCATCATGGCGATTTTCGTCGGATTCGAAGTCATAAGTCGTGTTCCATCCGTGTTGCACACGCCGCTCATGTCGGGGACCAACGCGATCCACGGAATTGTCGTGCTGGGAGCGATGCTCGTCGCCGGTTCCGCCGACACGCCGTTGCTGCACGCCCTCGGCTTTATCGCCGTGGTTTTCGGCGCGGCAAACGTGTTCGGCGGATTTGTCGTCACGGATCGGATGCTCGAGATGTTCAGGAAGCGCGAGCCGGGTCTCGAGGAGAAGAAGAAGGATGCTTGACCTGCGCGCCTCGGTGATAGCGGTCAGCTACATCGTCGCCGCGGTCCTCTTCATATTCGGGCTCAAGAGACTGAGCTCTCCCTCGACGGCACGCTCGGGAAATCGCGTCGCCGCGATCGGCATGGCGATGGCGCTCGCTGTCACCCTTCTCGATCGACAGATCGTTTCCTATTGGACGATCGCGCTCGGAACGCTGATCGGCGGAGTAATGGGAGTGTACTTCGCCAGAACGGTGCAGATGACGGCGATGCCCCAGATGGTCGCGCTGTTCAACGGGATGGGCGGAGCGACCGCGGCACTGGTATCGGTTGCGGAGTACCTGCGGCTTTCGCGCGCGGGCGAGACGATCGGCGTTGGCGAGGCCACATCGATCGTGCTCGGGACCGCCATCGGCGCGATCTCGTTCACCGGCAGCATCATCGCATTCGGGAAACTGCAGGAGATACTTCCTGGGAAACCGCTTCAATTTCCGTTGCAGCGATTGATCAACGGGCTGATCCTGGTGGCGGTTGCTGTTTTGGGAATCATGGTTGTCGCCGGCGGTGGATCAGCTCCCCTTTGGGCGCTCTTCGCCGCCGCTCTCGTGCTCGGCGCCATGTTCGTCCTGCCGATCGGCGGCGGCGACATGCCGGTGGTGATCTCGATACTCAACTCGCTGACTGGACTCGCGGCCGCGCTCACGGGCTTCGTGCTGCACAATCAGATGCTGGTCGTCGCGGGCGTTCTCGTCGGGGCGTCGGGAACGCTTCTTACTCTCTTGATGAGCACTGCGATGAATCGCTCGGTTGCCAACGTTCTCTTCGGAGCGTTCGGTGCGACCGGCAGCGATGCCGGCGCTGCATCGACCGCGGTTGGGCGCACGGTGCGCCAGACAACTCCCGAAGACACCGCAATTGCGCTCGCTTATGCGAGAAGCGTGGTGATCGTTCCGGGTTACGGGCTCGCGGTTGCCGAGGCGCAGCACACGGTGCGAGAGCTCGCTACGGATCTCGAGAAGCGCGGCGTCGACGTCAAATACGCCATCCACCCGGTAGCTGGCCGAATGCCCGGCCACATGAACGTGCTCCTCGCCGAGGCGAACGTGCCGTACGATCAGCTATTGGAGATGGATCAGGTCAACGGAGAATTCCCGCAGACGGACGTAGTGCTCGTCGTCGGAGCGAACGACGTCGTAAATCCGGCGGCGCGCGACGATCCGTCGAGTCCGATCTACGGCATGCCGATCCTCGATGTCGATCGCGCCCGCAACATCATCGTCCTCAAGCGCAGTATGGGGCACGGCTTCGCCGGAATCGACAACGCCCTTTTCTATCACGAGAAGACGAGAATGTTGTTCGGCGACGCGCGGCAGTCGCTGACACAGGTGGGGCAGGCGCTCAAGACGGCGTGAGCCGACGGGTGGGCCTGGCGGCAGGAACGGAGGAATGCGCGCGGCGGGACTCGAACCCACGACCTTCGGCTCCGGAGGCCGACGCTCTATCCAACTGAGCTACGCGCGCGGTAGAAACGACTTCGCAGAGGAACTAATTTCCTCTGATGACCGCAACAAAACGAAAGATAACCATACTCCCAGGTGATGGGATCGGGCCAGAGGTGGTTGACGCCGCGCTGGCGATCATACAAGCGACAGGCGCCCCGGTCGAATTCGAGAAATGCGAGGCCGGCGCGCGAGCGTTTCAGAAAGGGATCGTCACCGGAATCCCCAGGGAGACCATCGAGTCCATTGAGCGCACTCACGTCGTGCTCAAGGGGCCGCTCGAGACACCAATCGGCTACGGCAGTCGAAGCGCCAACGTGACGCTGCGAACGCTGTTCGAGACCTACGGCAACATCCGTCCGGTTCGCGAGCTGCCGGGCGTTCAGACGGCTTTCACGGGTCGCAACCTCGATATAGTGATCGTCCGCGAGAACATCGAGGACCTCTACGCCGGAATAGAGTACATGCAGACGCCGGGCGTGGCAGAGGGCCTGAAGCTCATCTCGCGGGAGGGTTGCGAGAAAATCGTCAAGCTCGCCTTTGCGTTCGCCATCGCGGAAGAACGCAAGCGCGTTCACTGCGCCACCAAGTCGAACATCATGAAGCTCACCGAAGGCCTCCTTCAGCACACCTTCGAGGAGTTCGCGCCAAGGTACCCTTCGGTTGAAGCCAGGCACATCCTGATCGACAACTGCGCCCACCAGCTCGCGATGCGGCCCGAGCAGTTCGATGTCATCGTCACGACCAACATGAATGGCGACATCCTCAGCGATCTGACATCCGGCCTCACCGGTGGGCTGGGCTTCGCACCCTCTGCGAACATCGGCAACGATGTCTCGATCTTCGAAGCCGTCCATGGATCGGCGCCCGACATCGCGGGCAAGAACAAGGCGAATCCGACAGCGCTCATTCTCAGCGCGGCGATGATGCTGCGACACATCGGCGAAGGCAAAGCGGCCAACGATGTCGAGCAGGCGGCGCTGGTGACACTGGAAAGCGGAGTGCGAACCAGCGACATGATCGGAGTTCAGAATCCCGCCAGCACCACTGAGTTCACCCGGTCGGTCATCTCCAGCCTCGGCAAGCGCTCAAAGGTCAGTCCTCCTCGTGATTACAGGAAAGTAGATCTTCCCTCAGCGCAGCTCGGCGTGAACGTCGTGTCCGCTGCGATTCGCCGCGTCATCGGAGTTGATGTCTACATAGAGTCGCAGCTCGAGCCGACCCCACTGGCGGCGGGACTCGAGACGCTCGCTAAGTCGTCGACGCTGCGCCTGGAGATGATCACGAATCGCGGAGCGATGGTCTTTCCGTCGAGTGGTCGCCGCGTTTCACTCGTCGATCACTTTCGCTGCCGATTTGTTGCGCGCGACGCGCGTTCCGATTTGAAGGACGCCGACATTCTGGGTTTGCTGTGTACCATTGGCGGTCAGTTTCGCTGGATGCACATCGAGAAGCTCCAGGAATTCGAGGGAGAGCCCGCGTTCAGCAAGTCGCAGCTCTAGTCGGGCTTGCTAGATTCTGTCCCACGGAGGAATCGTTA
>JALYYH010000119.1 GCA_030946665.1 Gemmatimonadota bacterium | reverse complement strand
AGCATCCGCGGATCGGTGCGACCGACGTGGTTCCCTTCATTCCATTGGAGGGGTCGACGATGGAGGACTGCATCGCTCTCGCGCGCGAGCTGGGCCAGCGCGTGGGCAGCGAGCTCGAGATTCCGGTGTATCTCTACGAGCGCGCGGCAACGACGCCAGCGAGGGAGAATCTCGCCGATATTCGCCGCGGCGAATTCGAAGGACTCCGCGAGGAGCTCGGCAAGAACCCGGCGCGGAATCCCGATTTCGGGCCTTCACAGATCCATCCGAAGTGCGGTGCCATCGCGATCGGCGCGCGACCATTCCTCGTGGCGTACAACGTGTATTTGGGGCCCGCCTCGAATCTCCAGATCGCAAAAAACGTCGCCAAGGCTGTGCGCGGCTCGTCCGGAGGATTCAAGTATGTCAAAGGGCTTGGCCTCGAAGTCGATGGTCAGGCGCAGGTGTCGATGAATCTCGTGGATACCGAGAAGACTCCACTGCACAATGCCTTCGATTTTGTGAAGATGCGGGCGGAGGCGGAGGGAGCACGGGTCACGTGGAGCGAGATAGTGGGACTCGTCCCCGAGCGGGCCATGTTTGATGCGGCCGCCAGCCACCTTCAGCTCCGTCAATTCACGCCCAAGCAGGTACTCGAGCGACAGGTGCGCGAAATCGTGAGTGGTGGCGAGAGCTTGAGCGGATTCGTCGCGTCCGTGGCCTCGTCCAGTCCCGTTCCCGGCGGAGGAAGCGTTGCGGCACATGCCGGCGCCCTCGCAGCGGCGCTCGCGCAAATGGTTGCCGCACTCACCATCGGCAAGAAGAAATACGCCGCTGTCGATGCCGAGATGAAGGAGGCCGCGCTCAGGGCGGTCTCACTCGGTAACACTCTTGCGTCCCTGGTGAAGCGCGACGCGGACGCCTACGCCCTGGTTTCCGATGCTTACAAGCTCCCCAAAGAGCCAGCCGACGCCGCCGCTCGCCGCACCGAGTCTGTCACGAACGCCCTGCTGAAAGCGGCGGAAGTGCCTTTGGAAACTGCGCGCGCGTCAGTCGAAGTCGCGCGGGTCGCGTTCCTGGTAGCAGAGAAAGGAAGCACGAACGCTGTGACTGATGCGGGGGTCGCGGCGCTTCTCGCCCAGGCCGCCTGCAAGGGAGCCGCGTACAACGTGCGAGTAAACGTGAAGGCGCTGGACGACCCGTCCAAAGGCGCGACACTCGCTGCCGAATCGTCAAAGCTCGTCAAGCAAGTCTCCGACCTGGCCGAGAGGACAGCGGCCCTGGTGGAGAGATCTCTATCGGAGTGAGGAGACGTTCCTCCGCGCCAAGGCGCTGATACCGTACGAGGTGGAGCAGCCCGCGGTGCCGCATCCAGCCGTACCACCGCCACAACCCCTCTAGCTAGACGGTTTCGGTGAGAATTCGCGGCCCGTTCTCCGTGACCGCGATGGTGTGCTCGAAGTGCGCCGAGCGGGTCCCATCGACGCTCACGACTGTCCAGCGATCAGGCATGGTGCGCGTCGCCGGACCACCGACGTTTACCATTGGCTCTATCGCGATGGTGAGCCCGGGCTGCAGACGAACTCCCCGCTTCGGTTTCCCGTAGTTCGGAACCTGCGGATCCTCGTGGAAGCCGACGCCGATCCCGTGGCCGACCAGGTCGCGCACGACGCTGAATCCGGCTGCTTCAACGACGCCTTGAACCGCTGCCCCGATGTCGCCGAGGTGATTCTCGGGCGTCGCCGCCCCGATTCCCGCCGCCAGCGCCTGCTTGGTGACGTCGAGCAGCTTCTTTGATTCCGCATCAACCCGCCCCACGGCGACGGTCGTCGCTGAATCCGTGTAATACCCGTCGAGTTTCACGCCGATGTCGATCGAGATGATGTCGCCTTCCTCGATGAGGCGCTTCTTCGACGGGATCCCGTGCACGATTTCCTGGTTGATCGAGGTGCAGATGCTCGCGGGGAAGTTGTAAAGTCCCTTGAACGCTGGCGTGGCGCCGGGATGGCTGCGGATGAAATCGTCGGCGATCTTGTCCAGCTCCATCGTCGTCATGCCTGGACGCACGCTCTCTTCCAGCAGGCGTACGGTCGCCGCGAGTATCTCTCCGCCCCTCGCCATGATCTCGATTTCGCGCTGTGACTTGATCTGAATCATTTCCTGAGCGCCTCGAGAGCGCGGTCGGTGACTTCCTCCACCGGAGCATCGGCGTCGATTTTCAGAGCTTTCATCTTGTTGTCCCCGTACCAATCTATCACTGGCTCGGTCTGCGTCCGGTAGACCTCGAGACGGTTGCGGATCGCTTCGGGCTCGTCGTCCTTACGGCGCACCAGTTTACCTCCGCATCTCTCGCACCTGGTTCCGGCATCGCGCCCCATGTACGGCGTCTGGCAGCCCTCACAGACGGTACGCGTGCTCAGACGCTTCACGAGCTCGTCATCGCTAACGTCGAAAAGGAGCACCTTGTCGACCTTCTTCCCCAATTCGGCGAGCATTACGCCCAGTCCTTCTGCCTGAGGGACCGTGCGAACGGCGCCATCGAGAATCGCCCCATTTGCCGCGGCGGGAGAGCTCATCACGTCCTGGAGTATCCCGAGGATCACCGAATCGGGCACGAGATCGCCGCGATCCATGTAGGCTTTGGCTTCTCTACCGCGCTTGGTGCCGTCGCGCACCGCCGCGCGCAAAACGTCGCCCGTCGCGATCTTCGGAATTCCCAGCCGCTCGGCAAGTCTGTCGGCTTGCGTCCCCTTTCCGGCGCCCGGTGGACCCAGTAGCACGATGATCATGATCTACACCCGGTGAAAAAAGTTCGGAGGAGCTTTCGGCTCCTCCGAGGGGAAGTCAGTAGTGCACGGGCGAGCTCCGACAAGCATCAGCCCTGGCGCACCTAGTACGCGCCGCCCGCTTGCCGGCCGCGGAAGCGCACGCGGCCCTTCTTCATGAAGCCGTCGTATTTGCGGAGGAGAAGGTGCTGGTTCACCTGCGCCATCGTATCGAGCGCGAC
>JALYYH010000113.1 GCA_030946665.1 Gemmatimonadota bacterium | reverse complement strand
CGTAGCACAGGCGCTCGATCATCGAGACGCGACGCTCTCGCGACTACTCGGCGTCGTCGCTTCCCGCGACGCGCACCGGTCCACCGCCTGTGGACATACCGAACTGCTCCCGCCATTCGCGCACCTGGCGCAGACGCTGCATGATCTCAGCTTCGCGCCGAACGTACTCGGGGTCGTCGATCTCCCCCATCTCCAGCTGGAGCTGAAGCGCCATCAATTCTTCCTTGATGGGCGTGTCGTCGGTGAGCTCTTCCCGCACGACACGATCGACTTTGTCGAGCGTCCACCTCGCCCCATAGATGGGGCCGAGAAATGGGGCGAGGAGAATGTTGGTGAGGAGTCCCATGATATAAGATGCGTGTCAGGTCGCTTTCTCGAGCTTCAGCTTGATGTTGACGAAGTTATAGGGCGGCCATGGTCCGGTGTACTTGAAGGTTAGAAGATCCTCGTACTGGCGGCTAATCGCCTTCACCTTTTCGTCGAACCCCTTCTCCGCTCTTCTGTCGACGAGGAACGCGGCGTTCAGGATCATGCGATCGCCGATGACCTTGTTGCTCCTGCTGGCCACCGAGACATCCTTGAGCTGCTCGTGCACGTCGGCGACGTACCTGTTGCTCGCCTCCTCCATTGCCGCCTCGACGAGCCGGCCCAGCTGCATCCGTGCGAAGTATGTCGATGACGCCGCGTTGCGAGTGATCTCGTCCTTGAGGCGCCGAATCTCGTCGTTGTCGCGCTCGATCGCCGCGACGACCTTGTCCCGATCCCACAGGATCTTGAGCCCGAATTCAATCTTGTCCTGCATCTTCTCGAGGACATCGGTGAAAGCCTGGTATGTCGACCTGAGCAATGCAAGCACGTCCTTCTCGGAGCGGAACACTGTGCCAAAGGACATCGGGATAAGCGTGAACTCCCGCATCACGGTCTCGTTGACGAACTCGTGCGCGAGGACGTTCTCCCTCGTCGGATCATAGATCACGATCGGCGTATCACTGACCACGGCGGCAAGATCGCTGTGAGTGACAGTGTATACGCGCGCGCCGCCTCCAATTCCGATCTCGCCAAATTCGCGCGATCGATCCAGACGAACAATGCAGTAGACGTACTTGCCCTCACCGGTGTTCTCGGCCGCACTCGACTCGGACTTTTCCGCCGCGCTTTCGCCTGGAGTCATCTTGATGTGAGAGTCATTGGGTTATTTCGCCGCTGCAATGAAAATCCAGATGCCGATCGTAAATCCGATACCGATCTTGAGGACCGTCGACATTACGCGCCCAATCAACGCTCCCTTGGCGACTCGCGTAGCGTCACCGGCAGATGAGCCGCCCGTGATTTCCGCGACGAGCGCGCCGCAAAAAGACCCGACAAATGCTCCGATGATCGGTCCGACGATGGGTACCGGGAAACCCACCATTGCACCGATGATGCCCCCAATGATCGCTCCCCACCCAGCCCGGCGCGAACCGCCGTACTTCCTCGCGTACTGCGCCGTGAGAGTAAACTCGAGCAGCTCCGCCACCAGAGCGAGCACCGCAACCGCCACCAGGCTGAACCAACCGATCGGATCGCCCGGGACAATCATATTATAGGCCACCGCCGATGCCACCATGATCCAGAGGCCGGGAAGCCCCAGAACGATCAGGATGAGCGACAGGATCATTACGCCAGCCAGAATCAGTAGCGCCATCAAGCCAGTTCCTTGGTCAAGGCAGTGAGAAGCATGCTCGCGTCAGCAACACCGTTGCC
Organism: Gemmatimonadota bacterium; assembly: GCA_030946665.1. The sequence continues at coordinate 1,877 of JALYYH010000113.1, read as the reverse complement.
CGTAAGTTCATTGGAATTATCGCGCCGTGTATGAATGCGCGCGAGTGTCGAAAGCGCGCCCCGGCTAAGCGTTACCGCTTCAATGCCTCGATCGGCGAACGCCATGCTATCCGCCAGTATGCCCGGGACCATACGCCCGATCGCGAGGTTTGGTACGGTGGAGGACGAAATCAATCTCGCTGCCGCTCCGATGCGAGGCGGAAGCGGGCCACTATGCATTAAGCGCCAAGCACCAACGTCGTCGACCGTATCGCAATTGAGCGCTACGATTCCCGGCTGTGCCCGTGCTGCCCAAACCCGGGCTCCGGCGAGTCCCAGCTCTTCCCCGCTCGTGATCAGCACACCAAGATCGCGCGGTGATGAAAGAGATTGCGCGGCCAGCAGTACCGCCGCGACTCCGCTGGCGTTGTCTACCGCGCCCCGAGATCCGTTGCGCACCCAGCACAGAATCGACGGCAGTGCGACGATCAAGGCGGATGATTCTATCACGCGCCAAATTGTGGTCGCGTTCCGGTCGCCGGGGAGTGAAAGCAGAAGCACCACAGCCGCGACGATCGTCACCGCCGTCATTCCAACCGAGCTCGCAATTCGGATCAGCATCGGCACCGTCTGGGACTTGGAATCGAGATGAGCGACGAGCCACACGGTGGGGTTTCCGCGTCCCGCCTCTAGGTTCACTGATTTCGCACGCTGAACCGGCAGACGCGTAATCCATCGACGCTTCGCATCCGCAGTGGCGAATGTCAGCGCGACGTACAACACTGCTCCAATAACGAGAGCGATTAGCGGATCCGAACGCGTCGCCACGCGCGCGACGAGGAGAATAGTTGCGGTCTGCAACACCGCCGCGGAGGGAACTCCCCACTTACCGGGCCACTGCGAGTACTCGAGCGGCTTCTCGGTGCACACGAAGCCAGCGCGCTCCAGCTCGCTCCGGCACACCACGCGTGCGGCTGCTTCCTCCGGACTGCCGGCAAACCTCGGCTTCTGAGATAGTCGGTCCACGAGGTGTTTCGCGCGCTGAACCAGCTCGTGATCGGCCATTGAGATCGCGTTTTAGCGAAGCCCCATCTTCTTTTTTACTTCGCCCATGGTCTGATTCGCGATGGTTCGCGCGTGCTCGGCGCCAGCAGTGAGAGTGGCGCTGATTTGCCCGGGATCGGCCGCCAGCTCTTTCGCTCGAGCACGAATGGGCGCCAGGTCCTTCTCCATCGACTCGTGCAGAACTTTCTTGCAGTCGAGGCAGCCCCACCCCGCTGTGCGGCACTGCACCGCCACGTGCTCGACAGTCTCCGGTGGGCTGAACGCCTTGTGGAGATGGTAGATGTTGCACACCTCGGGCGTCCCCGGATCGGAGCGGCGCACACGCTTGGGATCGGTTACCGCGGGGCGAAGCTTTTCCCAGACCGACTCTGGCGACTCGAGCAGGTCGACGGTGTTGCCGAGGGACTTGGACATTTTCGCCTGACCATCGAGCCCCATGATGCGCTTCGTCGGAGTCAGTAACGCTTTGGGCTCGGGGAAAAAACCCGGCGCATCAGTTTCGCCGGCGCTCGATGCTTTCTTCGGTGCGGAAGTGGTATCGAACCTCGCGTTCCACTTGCGCGCGATCTCTCGCGACAGCTCGAGGTGCTGCACCTGGTCGTCGCCCACCGGCACCAGGTCCGCGCGATACAACAGGATGTCGGCGGCCTGCAGCACCGGATAGTTGAGCAGACCGGCCGGAACGCTCTCTTCGCGACTCGCCTTGTCCTTGAACTGGGTCTGCCGCTCCAGCTCGCCCAACGGCGTCAAAGTGTTGAATATCCAGGCCAGCTCGGTATGTTCCGGCACCATCGATTGCACGAACAGCGTGCACTTCGCCGGATCCAATCCCG
>JALYYH010000081.1 GCA_030946665.1 Gemmatimonadota bacterium | reverse complement strand
GGCCGGGATCGCTCAGGCGAGCGACGTCGGTCATGGCGCGATACCGGATCGGAGCCGACGCGTGCTCGAGCAGCCAGCTCACCGGGAAGGAGAGCGGTTCGGGTGCAGGTGTACTTGTTATAGTCGGGGGTAACTCGGCGGCAGTCCCGGGTGCAGTCACAAGCAGCGCTCGACACGTGGAGGGAACAGGCCTTCGAAGCCGGCAGTCGTATGAGCCGCCGACAGCGCGGGGAAGAATAGCAGATTTTCGGGCGGGCGCTAGGGGTTGGAGGCTAAGTGTCTGTCACTTCAGCACTTAGATTCTGCGTTCTTCCGCGTCTGGATCGGGAGGCGTTCGAGTTCCGTCCCCAAGAACTGACGTCAACCGTTTCGCCGTCTTCGGAGTAGTACCTTTCGGGACGGCGCAGTGCCGTCCACAAGTCAAAACTCCAGGAGAGAAGGATGAAGGCTATTCGCATCGCCACGCTGGCTGTTGCCCTTTGCGCTGGAATGGCATCGGTCGCTGCCGCACAGGGACAGCCGGAGCCGCAGGGTCAGGGCGATCATCGCGGTCAGGGAATGGGTGGAATGCTCCTAAAGGACATCACCCTCACGGACGCACAGAAAACGCAGATCAAGACGATTCGCGAGAAGTACTTGCCGCAGCAGATGGAGCTGCGCAAAGCGGCTCAGGCCACGGGTGGTGCTCCTGACCAAGCCTCACGCGCCAGGATGATGGATCTGCAGGAGAAGCAGGCCGCCGAAATCCGGGCCCTGCTCACCGCCGATCAGCAGAGGGTCTTCGACGGCAATCTGAAAGCGATGCGGGATCGGATGGAGGCGCGCAAGAACGGCAGCAGCTAAGCCTACGGCTACTGCCGCGGCTCGAGCGCCGCGATCGTATAGTTGCTCTTCGGGTTCCAGAGTATCCAGCTCTGGAACCCGTTGTCGTATCCGGCCTTTTTCTGGGCACGGATTTCCGCGGCGTAGTAATGAGGCGGGCCGAGGGTGAAGTCCTGGTACCAGGGAATGATCTTGGCGGCATTCGGAACCGAGTCGGTTCTGGCGAGCACATCCTTTAAGACCCGGTCGATCGTCGCGTATGGGTGAGCATTCGGGTTCCGGATCTTGTAGGTGCCACGAGCAAGGTGTGACGGATAAACCATCGGCAGCACCACGTCCACCTGATCGACGAACATCTCCCACTTCTGTCCGATACCCATGTCGGTGGTGTCGGTTGCCGTCAATCCGAACACATCGGCCGTCACCGGAATTCCGCGCGGCTTGAGGACGCTGCGCAGAAATCCCAGCTGCTCGCGAATCACCTGGGCGCGCGAGCGGCCCTTTGCCAGGAGGAACACCGCTTCCGAGACCAGTCTCTTCTCATCGGGAAAGCGCACATAGTCGAATTGCACTTCGCTGAACCCCAGATCATACGCTTCACGCGCGATGTCAGCGGCGTACTGCCACACTGCACGCTGATGCTGGTCCAGCCATGGATTGCCGTTCTTGTCGAGCCAGGGCTTCAGATCCGATTTTCGCTTGATCGCGAGATCGAGCTTTTTGTGCGCGAGGAGTGGATCCTTGGCGACCACGATGCGCGCGATCGGGTAGATGTCGTGCGCCGCCATCGAATCGAGAATTGCCCGGACCTTCCGGCGTGACAACGAGTGTCCATCGGCGGTATCGGCGCCGATCTCTCGAGCCAGGGGGACGTCGGAAGGGTAGAGGAGAAACCCGCGGTCATCCTTAACATCGATCACGAGCGCGTTTACTTCCGTTCTTTTGGCTACGCCGATGAGATCTGTGAGCTTCCTCCCCAGTGCAGCCCACCGATTCACGTACAAGCCACGAAGCGTATCCGGAGTCGGGACGTGCACGACAGTGCGTCGGGCTGGATCGACGGCCGACGATGTCGAGGAACTCGTGCCTAGCCGTGGGCTGGAAGATGCGGACTGCGCCGTCGCTTCCCGCTCCTGCTGGCAGCCGAGCGAGATCGACAAGAACGCGATTGTGGCGGAGCGCGGGAGAATCAGAGAGCGTTCAGCTCTGCGTTAGCGTCGGACAGATAGCCCATCTCCCTCACGACGCTCTGTGCCTGCTGCGTTACCATCGTAAGTCCGGTGGGCTGCGCGTTGAGGCCGCCGGTGCGGAAGCGTACAAGCTCCAGGCGCATCGACCGCAGCAGCTGCCTGCAGTTGTCCAGCTTCTGCTGCGCCTCTTTTTTCTTGCGGGCGACTTCCGAGAGCGCGCGTCGCTGGCGGCGGAGGATAGCCAGCCGACGCACGCGATCCTCGCTCCCGTTGTAGTCGAGAGGATTCGCCTGCGACTCGAGGGTGGAGATCTCCTTCTCTACCGCCTCCGGCGACTCGCGTCCCGCGCCTCGGTCAATGTCGGAGAGCGAAAGCGCCAGCTGCTGGACTCTTCTAAAAACAGCATCGGCGGAAGTCGCGACTTCCGGAATCTGCTCGCGCTCGTCCGGTGGCATGTTGAGAAGCTGACGATGGATCTCGCGATGGTCGGATTCCGCTTCGCGTATGGCGGACCCGTAGCGTGAATCCGAGAATGGAGCGGGCGCGCCCGCGG
>JALYYH010000043.1 GCA_030946665.1 Gemmatimonadota bacterium | reverse complement strand
CCGCCGAAGAAACACGGTAACATTCCGCTTTAGGGCAGACGTTGTTTAGGAAAATCCTGATTGCGAATCGCGGCGAGATCGCGCTGCGTGTGATCCGAGCTTGCCAGGAGCTCGGAGTAAAGACTGTCGCGGTGTACAGCGAGGCGGACGTGCGCGCGCCGCACGTGAGGGAGGCGGACGAAGCTGTTCTGATTGGACCGCCGCCGTCGAGCGAGAGCTACCTGCGTGGTGACAAGATCATCGACGCCGCCCGACTGACCGGCGCGGAAGCGATTCATCCCGGCTACGGTTTTCTGTCCGAGCGGGAGTGGTTCGCTCGAGCCGTTCGCGATGCAGGACTCGTCTGGATCGGTCCACCCGCCGAAGCAATCGCTGCAATGGGAAGCAAAACCGCGGCGAGGGCTCTGGCCGTGGCGAACGGCGTTCCCGTGGTTCCGGGAACAACCGAATCGCTGTCGGACGCCAATGAAGCGGCGAAAGCGGCCAAGAAGTTCGGATATCCGATCCTGCTCAAGGCTGCGGCCGGGGGAGGGGGGAAGGGGATGCGCGTCGTCTCATCCCCCAAAGAGCTCGAGAATGCACTCGACGCCGCGCGAAGGGAAGCGAAAAACGCGTTCGGCGATGACGCCGTCTATCTCGAGAAATTCGTCGAGAGGCCGAGGCACGTCGAGATCCAGATTCTCGCCGATTCTCACGGCACCGTGCTATCGCTCGGGGAGCGCGAGTGCTCGGTCCAGCGTCGCCATCAGAAAATGATCGAGGAAGCCCCGAGCGTGGCCGTGTCACACGATCTCCGCAGGAAGATGGGCGCCACCGCGGTGCGCGCAGCGCGCGCGGCGGGATACGTGAACGCCGGCACGTGCGAATTTCTGCTCGCCCAGAGCGGAGAGTTCTACTTCCTCGAGATGAATACGCGGCTTCAGGTGGAGCATCCAGTCACCGAGCTAGTTACGGGAATTGATCTCGTGCAGTGGCAGCTGCGCATCGCGGCCGGAGAGAAGCTTCCATTCCGGCAGGACGAGATCTCGCCACGGGGCTGGGCGATGGAGTGCCGCATAACGAGTGAGGACGCGTCGGACAACTTTCTTCCTTCGACTGGGCGGATCGAGCATCTCCATCTGCCGACAGGACCGGGCGTGCGTTGGGACGGCGGGATCGAGGCGGGAAGCGAGGTCGGACTGTATTACGACCCAATGCTCGCCAAACTCATCGTTTGGGGAGCCGACCGCCAACAAGCAGTGACGCGTATGAGACGCGCGCTGGTCGATCTGATCATCCTGGGCGTCGAGACGTCCCGTGATTTTCACATCCGCGTGATGGACGACGAGGAATTCCGTCGCGGGGACATCGATATACAATGGCTCGAGCGTCGGCTCTCCTCGATACTCGAGCGTCGGCCGCGCGAAGGTGCTGTCAGGGTTGCCGCGATTGCCGCGGCACTGCTTGCGGAACGCGATCGGGAAGCTCGCAGCGTGCCGAGCGCTTCAGCAGTCTCACCGGCTTCAGTGAGGAAGGAAATGGCCGCCGACCCATGGAAGCAGGCCGCGCGCCTTGAAGCGTTGCGGGACTGATGGCGATCGTCAGCGTGTCGATCGAATCGATTGCCACCGGCGGCGATGGAGTGGGGCGCAGGGATGGCCTCGTGGTGTTCGTTCCACGCACGGCTCCTGGGGACCTCGTGACCGCGCAGATCTCCGGACGAGGACATTTCGCGCGTGGTTCGCTCCGCAGCATAGTGACCCCCTCGCCGGTCCGAATCGATCCGCCCTGTCCGCACTACAGCCGCGACAAGTGCGGAGGCTGCCAGCTGCAGCACATGACGTATGACTCGCAGCTCGCGGCGAAGCAGATGATCATTCGAGATTCCCTGGAGCGCATTGGTAAGCGATCGGTAGCACCGCCGCCAATCGAGCACAGTCCGAAAGAGTGGCGCTACCGCACAAAGCTCACGCTGGCGATGCGCCGGCGCGGAGCGCGCTGGATTGCCGGACTGCACCCCTACGATGATCCTGTTCGCGTCTTCCCGCTTTCCGATTGCCCGATCACGGATCGGCGCGTCGTGGCGGCGTGGCACGAGGTCATGGAGGCCGATCCGTACTTTCCCGACGCTGTGGAATTGCGCGGAAGCGTCAGGGTGACGAGCGGCGGACCGACGCTGGTGATGATGGGTGGAGAGAGCTGGGCGGCGCGCGACCAGTTCGCCTCGGCTGTTCCCTCGCTCTCTGCGGTTTGGTGGGAGCCAGCGGACGACAGACCGCGACGCCTTCTATACGATAAGCGCACGGACAGAACGCCCAGCGCGTCGTTCTCGCAGGTGAATGCGGAGATGGCGGAAATTCTCGGCCGATACGTGATCGAGCGCTCGCTCGCCTTGCATCCACGGACAGCCGTCGACGCGTACGCCGGTGCCGGGGAGACCGCGATGCGATTGAGCGAAGCCGGCATACCGGTCACAGCGATAGAGCTCGACCCGGATGCGTCGGAGTGGTCTTTATCGAAGCTCCGTGCACCGTCTCGCGCTCTTCTGGGACGGGTGGAAGAAATTCTGCCGACGGTGCTCCCGGCGGATCTCGTAATCCTGAATCCGCCGCGCGCGGGCGTCGACGCTCGCGTGACGGAGACTCTGGAAGCGAATGCTTCCCACACCCGCGCGGTGATCTACGTGAGCTGCAACCCGGCAACGCTGGCGCGCGACATCTCGAGATTACCGAGTTACGAAATCGATTCAACGCGGGCATTCGACATGTTCGCCCAGACGGCGCACGTCGAGACCGTGTGTGAGCTTCGGCCGCCGGCGGGAAGATCCGCCGGATGAGATACGTCGTCCGTCTGAACGACGAGCGGAAATCCGTGACGCTCGGGGCCGATGGCGTTAGCTACGAAGACGCGGGGCCCGCGCACGCGGAGCTGTCCGATATCGAGGGCACCCCAATCCGCATGGTGAAGCTCGGCACCCAGGTTTATCGGGTAGTGGCTCTGCGGCGTCAGGGTCGCGGACTCTACACGCTCTGGATCGATGGCTATCGATTCGAGGCAGAGGCGCTCGACGAGCGAACGCGCGCGATTCGCGATTTGTCGGCGGCGACCACCGGTCCGGTGGGACCAGCGCCAGTACGCGCGCCGATGCCGGGACTCATCGTTCGGATAAACGTGAAAGTCGGGGACAGGGTTCAGGCGGGGCAGGGACTGGTGGTGATGGAAGCGATGAAGATGGAGAACGAGTTGCGTGCGACAGCGTCGGGAACCGTGAGAAGCGTGGAGGTGGCCCCCGGCACCGCGGTCGAGAAGGGAGCGTTGCTGATAGGGCTCGATTAGCGGCGTCATTGCTCAGCTTCAATGAGTATACGGCTTGCGTTAGAAATCGACGACAACAATCCGGACAACCAATGTCTTCGATTCTCGACTCAATCCAACAACAGGTTCAGCAGCAGGTCACCAGCACGGCCGTACAGCAGGTAAGTCAGCGGCTTGGCCTTGATCCAGTCGTGGCGCAGCAGGCGGTCAATGCGGCGATTCCCCTCGTGACAGCCGCCATTGCGTCCCGCGCGAACTCAGGTGCCGCCAACAATCTCCATCGTGAAGCCACCACACAGGCGGAAAATCCGCAACTGTCTGCGCCGCTTCCTCAGGTGCTCGGAGATCATCACGACGCCGTTACGCAACGGGTGAGCGACATCACCGGAATGAGTCGCGATGACGCGAACAAGATCGTGGCCGTCGTCGCGCCGGCGGTCCTGGGCGGAATCGGGCAGCACGTTCAGCAGCAGGGAATCGATCCGGGACAGCTTGCGAACGATTTGCGGGCGGCGGTAATAGGGGCGCGACCGCAGGGTACCGAGTCAAGCGACTCCCGCGGGGCGACGCCGTAATCTGCCCGTAATGAGCCTGCGCGTAACCATTTTCGCGCGGGCACAAGCGTTGCTTCTCGTACCTTGGTCACCCACCAGGCGTCGAGGAGGTACCGTGCACTCATCACGGAATTGGATTCTTGCTGCGGCGGTCGCTGCAGTCGCGACAATGTCGGGCGCGTCGCTACACGCGCAGGCTGCAGCCACGATCTGCAAGGACGGGACTACATCGGTCGCGTCGGGACGCGGAGCTTGCTCCGGTCATGGCGGCGTCAACAAGAAAGCGATAAGGCAACAGAAGAAGGTCGTAAAGAACGAGGTGAAGGCGGCCACGGCAGTCGCCAAGCGCACACCCGGCGCGCAGGTCACGACGCTTTGCGTCGACGGAACGACTTCGAACTCGACAGGGCGCGGCACGTGCTCTGGTCATGGCGGGGCGAAGGGCGCCGAAGCAACGTCGCGGGTGACCGGTGAGCCGGTGCGAGCCCCCGGAACGTCGGCAGCGCCAAGAGCGTCGGCGAGAGGGGGAGTTCGAGCGAATTCCAACTCAACCGTTGCGGTTGGCTCGGGATCAGCAGAAGACAACAATCCGGCCGGCGCCATCGCCCGCTGCAAGGATGGCCTGTACTCACACGCTCGAAATCATCGAGGAGCATGCAGCCGCCACGGCGGTGTAGGAAGTTGGATGTAGGCATTCATTACCGCCCGACGACGAAGGGCCGAGGATCTCTCGGCCCTTCGTGTTTTCCCGGGCGTGGCGCGGTTGACACAATCGACGTTGCCGGATAGCTTAAGAGGCTGTCGCAAAACCACTTAGTCGCAATCAACCGCTTGGAACCCTACTCGAACCAAAGGGGGCCGGCACTTACATACGTTTCGCCCCATGAAGACCTACTCCGCGACCCCGCGGGATATCGAGCACCAGTGGTACATCGTCGACGCCGAAGGCCTGGTTCTCGGCCGTCTGGCGACCGAGGTCGCGAAGATCATCCGCGGCAAGCACAAGCCGATGTACACGCCCCACATGGATACCGGCGACAACGTCATCGTCATCAACGCGGCCAAGGTTCGCGTGACGGGCAAGAAGGCGGAGCAGAAGCGGTACTTCAGGCACACCGGATACATGGGTCACGAGCGGTTCACACCATTCGCGGCGATGCTCGAGAAGCACCCTGAGCGCGTGATCGAGAAAGCGGTTTACGGCATGCTGCCGAAGACGGCTCTCGGGCGCCAGACGCTCCGCAACAAGCTCCGCGTATTCGCCGATGCGAAGCACACCCATGCCGCGCAGCAGCCGAAAGTGCTCGACCTCAAACCGAAGAGTGAGAAGTAATGCCTGATACGACGCACACGATCGGGCGGCGCAAGGAAGCCGTCTGCCGTCTCTACATCAAGCCCGGCTCGGGCAAATGGTCGGTAAACGGTCGCACGCTGGGTGATTACTTCCCGCGTCCCGCGCACGTCTCCGCGATTCAGCAGCCGTTCACGATCACCGACACGCTCGGCCGCTACGATGTGAAGGCCAAAGTCGAGGGTGGCGGGTTGACGGGACAGGCAGGTGCGTTGCGGCTGGCCGTTGCGCGCGCGCTGGTGAAGATCGATGAAGCACATCGCCGTAAGCTGCGCGATCTGGCACTGCTGACGCGCGATGCAAGAGCGGTCGAGCGCAAGAAGCCCGGCCGTCCGAAGGCAAGAAAGAAGTTCCAGTTCTCGAAGCGTTAAACCCCGTAGGAATCCTTACTTAATGGCTCAGCCAAACCTGGAGCAGCTACTCGAAGCCGGTGTCCA
>JALYYH010000029.1 GCA_030946665.1 Gemmatimonadota bacterium | reverse complement strand
ACGATCGTCACGCCAAGCACGTTCACGGGCTGCGCGTTCAGTCGCGCATCAAGCGCCTTCTCCGCGCGATGCCCCCATAGCGCCAGCCCGGCCGCGGCATACTGCTCGTATCCCATCCGACCTTCGGTATACATCCGCATCGAGCCGGTGGCGGGATCGACGTCCTGGCCCTGCACGTATCCGTCCTTGATGAGGCGCGACATGTCGAGCCGGTTCACAATCGTCTGCGCCAGGCTGGCGAACTGCGGCTGATTGACCGCGATGATCCTCAGCCACGTCAGCAGTCGTCCAATGTCGGTGACGGACCAGCCGTACCCGCTCGAGGAGATGCGCTGCCTGCGGTCGATCATCCTTCCGGTCTTGGAATCGTACGACTTGTTGAAGGCTGCTCGGTCGAAGAGGTCCACGGTCGAGAGCGTCGAAAGCACGCGCTGAATTCGCGGGTTGTAGACCGCGTCGCTTATGAACCCGAGCTCGTGCGCCGAGTAAGTGGCGGCGAGCCCGCTGGCGACGTCCCATAACGTGACGTACGGGTAGGTATCGTGCGCGCGATAAAGGCCGGTCGATGGCTGATAGTTGCGGTTGGCGAACGCCCAGGCTGTTCGTGCGCCATTGAGGAAGAGTTGCCTCTCATCCACCATGCTCGCACCATCAGGACCCGCCAGCGTTGTCGCGACGGGCGATGGTGCGGGACGTGTGGGCGCAGGTTTGGGGCGGGCCTTTCTCTTTGTCCCCTGCGCTTCGGCACTCCCTGTGGAAACCGACAGAACGGCAAGAATAACTATCGAACAGAGACGATGGTACAATCGCATGCTTTGGCGGCTGATAGTGAGAATTCGATTTGCCCGATTTTATGCAGGAACTCTGCCGACTCCCCAGGTCCTTGCGCGGCTTGAGTTTCCGCGCCGGATGTGGAGCGTCTATACAGACGTCATGGGTTATTTGGGTCAAGCGAAGGTACGAAACTGGCATACCCAGGCGCAGACTCATGGGCAGCAGGGCTCCGCTCCGGATGACGAGAAATAAATTCTCGGACGCGCTTCCAGTGAGTGGAAAGACCTACAACTGAGAGAATGAAATGAGACTAAACAGACATCAGAATGCGGTTTTCGCGCTGGCGGTGGTCGCGGGGCTGACGGTGATCGGACGTAGGGCAGAGGCGCAGGTACACCCTTCCTTCTACGGATCCGCCGAAGCTGATACCCGCAATACCCAGTTTTACCTGCTCGGCATGTACGTCGGGATGGGCGGACTAGGCTGGTCGCCGTTCTTCAACGTCAACGGATACGTGCTGAACTACCCCGTCAACGGAGTGAAGCAGACGTTGAGCGCGATTTCGCCCTCGGTCGGGCTGGCGTACGCGAGTCGCACCGATGGCATCTCGTTCGGCGTTGGGTACGCGTGGGTTCACAACCCCAATTCCGCAGCCCCCGGAGCTGAGGGCGGTGGCAGCAACGGTGTGACGGCGAGCTTCGGCGCGTACCACAACGGATCGGGCCGGCGTCCGCTCAACACTCAGCTGCTATCCAACTACAACTTCGGCAGCCATTACCTGTGGGCTCGCGGCCGCGGGTCGGTGCCATTTGGATATTCGGTTGAGCATCCAGCGCGGATCGGTTTGGAGGTCGTCGGACAAGGCGGTGGCAAGAATGGAATCACGAGCAACTCGTGGCAGGTCGGCCCGACGCTCGAATACGCCTGGACCCCGAATTTCCGCACGACTGGAGTCGTCGGATACAAATCGGTCGGTGGAAGCTTCTTTGGGGTCAGCGCGTCCCGACAGTCGGCGGCTTACTTCAAGCTCGAGTTCTCCTTCTCTCCGTGATCCACGACCTGGTCTGAAAATCGAAAACCCCCGGAACTATTCGGGGGTTTTTCTTTTTACTGCTGAGCGGGCCGACGAACGAGAAGCGTCTCGAGGCGGTGTTTGACCTGAGGCCACTCTTCGTCGAGGATGCTGTAGTAGATGCTGTCCCGATAGCGGCCAGTCCAGGTGAGGGTGTGCTTGCGGAAGATTCCTTCCTCCCTGGCACCGATCCGCAGTATCGCGTTCCGCGACGCGCTGTTGAGCACGTCCGTCTTGAGCTCGACACGCACGCAACCAAGCCGCTCGAAGGCGTGTGTCAGCATCAGGTACTTCGCCTCGGTGTTGGTCACGGTTCGCTGCCACGGCGGCGCCAGCCAGGTCCAGCCGATCTCCACCCTGTGATTGGGGCGATCGTAGTTTCCAAAACGGGTGCTGCCAACGATTCGACCCGACGAGCGCTCGATGGTGACGAAGGGTAGCGCGGTGCCTTCTGCATTTAGGCGGAGCGCCGTTTCCATATAGCTCCGCATCTCTTCCGGCGTGCGAATCGGAGCAATCGCACGCTGCCAGATCACCGGATCCAGCCCAATTTCCGTGAGCCCCGGATGATGCTCCATGGTCATGGGCTCGAGCCGAACGAAGGATCCGTCCAGCGTCACCGGGTCGAGCGGCGTGGCGTCTGACGCCACTCAGCCCGTCGCGGGCGACGGTGGCGTGAGCGGGACCGCGGGATGTTTGAGGTGAAAATCGGTGGCCTCCTGATACGCCCGCGCAACGGCAAGCAGCTTCGCCTCTTCGAACAATCCGCCGAGGAAGGTGAGTGACACAGGAGTACCGTCGTCCTTGAAGCCGTTCGGGACGATTACAGCCGGATGACCGGTGAGATTCGTGGCAACGAGCTGGAGGAGATTTGCGGCACCCGTTGGCGTGACGATCACGTCGACCGTATTCATCAGCTCGTCCCACTTCTGAATCGCGATGGAACGAAGGCGGTTGGCATTCACGTAATCGACGGCGGGTATGAACCGCGCAGTTCTGAAGGAATTCGGCCAGTCGAACTTCCCTTGCTGCACCAGCAGCTTGTCCCGCTCGGAACGCGTGAGCTCGTCGAATGAAGCGGCGGCTTCAGCGCTGAGGATGATCCGCATGGCGTCGTAGGGAAGGTCGGGCAGATCGACCGGAATCAGATTGATCCGGAGCTTCCGAAAGACTTCCAACGCCGCGTCGTCGAATTTCCTGGTGGCGTGCAACGTCTTCTTCGGATCAATCGCGTCCGTGACGGGCAGATCGAACGCCGACTTTACGTAGCCGACTCGCAGCTTGCGGGGAGAAAGACTCGCGTTCCAGTGATAGGCCGCAGGGATCACACTGTTGTCCTGGCCGTCCGGCCCCTGAATCGCATCCAAAACCAGCGCGCAATCCTCGACGCATCGACAAATCGGTCCGAGCTTGTCCATCGTCCACGAGAGCGCCATCGCGCCGGTGCGAGGTACTCGGCCGAAAGTCGGACGCAGTCCAGTCGTGCCGCATCGCGTCGACGGGGACGAGATCGAGCCGAGCGTTTCGCTTCCGATCGCGAACCCCACCAGTCCCGCCGCCGTGGCTGATGCCGGTCCGGCAGACGATCCACTCGAGCCCTGATCTACTTTCCACGGATTCTTGGTGGTCGCCCCAAACCAGATGTCTCCCTGCGCGAGCTCGCCGAGCGTGAGCTTGGCGACAAGCACTGCGCCGGCGGCATCGAGGCGTTGCACCACGGTGGCATCGGTGTCGATCACCTGATCCTTGTACGGCCCGGCACCCCAGGTCGTCCTGTAGCCACGCACGGCGAGAAGGTCCTTCGCGCCCCACGGAATGCCATGGAGCGGTCCACGATATTTTCCGCGCCTCAATTCGGCATCAGCGGCGTGGGCCTGCGCGAACGCGCGATCTTCGGTGAGCGTGATCACACATCGCAAAACCGGATCATATCGCTTGAGTCGCGCCAGATACATCTGGGTGAGCTCGAGCGATGTCACGCGTCTCCGCCTCACGAGCTCTGAGAGCTCTGTCACTGGGAGGAACGCCAGGTCGTCGAGATCTCCGGGGAGCGGCCGCAGGTGAACCCGGCTCCGCACCATCGGTCGGGATTTTTCGAACGGCACTTTCCTTCCCGGTGGGACGGGGTCGAACACGATGGCGGGGCTCACTGAGTTCGGAATCGAAACCTTGTGCAACGCTTCGATCCGCTGCTCCTGCTGCTTCAGCCCGTCCAGCATCAGTTCGCGCTCGGCTGGCTCGAAGCGTACGCCAGCGACGTCCTCGGCGCTGGCTATGGTCTCGACCGTTATCTCGGCGCCGCCGGCGAGTTTCGCCCACAGCACGCCGGGGAACAAGGTGGAAGTAAGTCCCGCTCCCGCGAAGTAGCCCATAAAGGAGCGGCGGTCGAACGTTCTGCTCATCTAACGATTCCTCCGTGGGACAGAATCTAGCAAGCCCGACTAGAGCTGCGACTTGCTGAACGCGGGCTCTCCCTCGAATTCCTGGAGCTTCTCGATGTGCATCCAGCGAAACTGACCGCCAATGGTA
>JALYYH010000312.1 GCA_030946665.1 Gemmatimonadota bacterium | reverse complement strand
GGCACGAGTCCGCGAAGCGGCGCATGTGCGCGTCGAGTCGGAACACGGCGGGCCCGCCGGGCGTCTCGTAACAGCGGATGCCTTCGAAAACGCTGGAGCCGTAGTGGACTACGTGACTCATGACGTGGATCGTGGCGTCTTCCCAATCCACGAACTTCCCGTCGCGCCAGATACGGTGGTGGTTGTCTACTGCCGCCATTGAACAGGGCTTCCCGCTGAGTGGAGTGTTGAAGATATCAAGCGGGCACCCATGAAGCGAGAGCAGTGCCAACTTCCCGGACCCGTCGGGCGAGCGCCGCGTCGGCTGATCGAGCGCGTCCCTGCTCTACCAAGACGCTGCCACGCACCGTGACCAGCTCCGCCGACCGTCCGGGAAGCGCAAAAATCGCGGCCGAATAGGGATCACCAAGCGGCGTCGTGCGGGGGATGTCGACCCGGAAAGCGGCGAGATCAGCGTCCTTGCCTGGCTCGAGCGATCCGACGCGCGATTCGAGACGCAGCGCCCGCGCTCCGCCAACCGTCGCCAGCTCGAGCGCTTGGTGAGCACCGAACGCATCGTGGCGGCGCGTGGCAGCGCGATGGATGAGGACCGCAAGACGAGCCTCATCGAGGATGTCCATACGGTTGTTACTGGCGACTGAATCCGACCCGATTCCGACGCGAATTCCGGCCGCGAGGAGTGGAAGAAGCGGAGCAATGCCATGGCCGAACTTCGCATTCGATGCAGGGCAGTGCGCAACTGCGCAGCGGCGGTGAGCCATAATCTCGATGTCGGCAGCGTCGACGCGCACACAGTGGATGAGAAGCGGACCACGCTCGAGCGCTCCCTGACGCTCCAAAAGCTCGATGGGCGACCGCGAGCGAGGCGCCACCGCGATGCCGCGACGCTGCCAGTGGTCGGCAAAGTCGCCGCTCCCCTTCACCACGATCTCGTGTTCCGGCTCGCTCTCGGCAATGTGCATTGCCATCGGCAGGCGCTGCGAGTTCGCGAATTTTTCGGCCGCCTGATAAAGGCGGTCCGATACTGTGTACGGCGCGTGTGGCGAGACGCCCAGCGTCGCGATCTCGGTCTGCTCCGGCTGGAGGTTGCCGATACGATCTTCGAGCTCGCGCATTGCGACTTCAGCTTGCGACGGATCGGGCCCGAACACTTCCTGGTACATGATCCCGCGCACGCCGAGCTCGCGCATTGCGCGCAGCACGACTCCGCTCGAGCAGGTGTCGGCATAAGTCGTGATTCCAGCCTCGAGTCCCTCGACGATTCCAAAGCGCGCGGAATCGAGCAGCATCTCGTCGTCAAGAACGTCGTTCCGGCTTTGACGCAGCTTGTCGATCCACTCCGCGAATCGACAATTCTCGAGGAAGCCGCGCATCGCGGTGAGCTCGAGGTGCGTGTGGGTGTTTATCAGGCCCGGCAGCAGGATCGCGTCGCCGATGTCGTAGTCGTCGCCAGGCGGTGCGTCGCGACGAGGTCCAACGTAGGTGATCAGTCCGTCGCGCTCGACGACGGTTCCGTTCTCGATCGGCGGCTGGGTGATCGGGAGCACCCAACGCGCGTGGTAGCGCATTACCGCGGGGTCATCGCCGGCGGGGGAGCGGCCGACCGGCTCGTGTCGTTTCTGGGGCGCGTGGTGTCCCGGCGAACACCGCCGCGAGTCGTATCGAAGACCGTCGGAGTGCGCTGGCGAGAGTTGGGTACAGGCTGGTATCCAGGCTGTATCACCGGTGGCGCGGGCCTGATCGGAGGCGGAGCCCCACCGGTGGAAGGAGTCAGAGGACTCGTGCTAAAAGTGTCGATCGGAGTGAGTCCGGGATTGGCGTACTGCCCGTGCTTGTCGCAGTCGCGGGTTGGCTCCGTTCCGGAGATGTAGAACTCCGACGTCACCAGATTCCGCGGGCAATACGGAGTCTGCAGCAATCCACTGCTGATGTCGATATCGCGAGTCACGATCGAGATCGGGCGCGGCCAGTCCGGCGGCGGCGGCTTTCGGCGGTATACCTCCGTCATGAATGCGGTCCACGCCGGCGCGGCAAGCACGCCTCCCTGAGCGTTTTCCTTGATCTTCTGCGGGCGATCGAAGCCCATCCAGGCGCCGGCGACGAGATCGGCGGTGTAGCCGATGAACCAGACGTTGGTGCCGTCGTTGGTCGTGCCGGTTTTCCCGCCCGCCGGATAGTGAAATCCGGCGCCCCACACGCTGCCCGCGGCGGTGCCTCGACGCACGACATCCTTCATCATGTCGACCATCAGCCATGCTTCCTCGGGTGAGAGCACCTGAGAGCGGGTCGGTGTCGGCTGCCAGAGAATCTCACCCTTCTGGTTTTCGACCCGGATGATCGCGTTGGGTGTCGCGCGCACGCCCAGATTTGCGAACGCCGTGTATGCGGAGATCAGCTCGATCGGGTAGACATCCGCGGCGCCGATGTGGATTGATGGATACGGCGGAATCGGAGTAGTGAGGCCGAAATTCCTTGCTTCGTTTATGACCGTCTGTTCGCCCAGCTCCATGCCGAGCCGGATGGTGGAGACGTTGCGCGACTCGTAGAGAGACTGGCGCAGCGGGATTTGCCCGAGGTACTTGAGATCGTAGTTCTGTGGATTCCACTCGGGTTGTCCCGGAACCTGAAGAACGAGCGGACTGTCGTTGACGATGTACGATGCCGGTCTGCCGTTCTGAACCGCAGCGGAGTAGACAATCGGCTTGAACGCGGAGCCTGGCTGGCGCAGCGCCTGGACCGACCGATTGAATTTCGAATCATCGAAATCGCGACCGCCGACCATGGCGCGCACTGCTCCGTTGCGCGGATCGAGCGCGAGGAACGCGGCCTGGAGGTACGGCGATGTGCCGCTTCCTTCGTCGCCTTCGCGGTGGGCCATGTAGTGCTCGAACGTCTCATGCTGGTACGGCCCGAACCGACCGGCCTCGATGGCCTTGACCTGCCGGTCCAGCGCGCGCTCGGCGGCACCCTGCTGGTCCAGATCGAGCGTGGTGTAGACCTTCAGACCCTGCTCATAGAGTTGTTTTCCGAACTGGGCGTCGAGCTGCTGTCTGACCCATTCGACGAAGTAAGGCGCTGTCTCACCCGAGACGCTCTTGTTGGCGAGCTGCAGCGGATACGCCTTTGCCCGGCTCGCGTCCGCGTCACTGATCTTCCCGCCCTGGCGCATCAGCTCGATGACGGTGTTTCGTCGCTGGATCGCACGCTCTGGATAGCGGACCGGATTGTATCTGGCGGGAGCTTTGGGGAGAGCGGCCAGGGTCGCGGCTTCAGCGAGATTCAGATCGCGAACGGATTTTCCGAAGTAGCGCTGGGACGCGGTCTCGACTCCGTACGCACCGTGACCAAGGTCGATCTGATTGAGGTACAGCTCGAGAATCTTTTTCTTGTCGTACTTCGTTTCGATCTCGCGGGATACCTTCGCTTCCTTCAGCTTGCGGACAATGCTCTTCTCGCGACTGATCTTCTCGGGGAAGACATTGCGCGCGAGCTGCATTGTTATAGTGGAGAACCCCTGCGAGTAGCCATGAAGCGGTGAGCGGATGACCACGCTCGCGGCGCGATGCCAGTCGATGCCCGCGTGCTGGAAGAAGCGCTTATCCTCGGTGCTGACGAACGCGTCCTGCACCATCTTCGGGATCTCATCGATCTTGACCAGCGTCCGCCGCTCCAGTCCCAGCTCGGCGATGAAACGGCCGTCGATTGCGTACAGCTTGGAGGTCTGGTGCGGCGTGTACTCAGCCAGAATCTCGATCGACGGGCACTGGTTGCCGCGGCAGATCAGAGCCCAGCTGGCGTAGAGAGTGCCCACGCCGAGTGCGACGAGAAAAGTGAGAGCAAGCAGCACCGCTCTGACGAGCGTTGGGTGGCGCTTGCGAAATGGAAGTTTGTTGTCGATGTCGGCGGCCATGCGGAGTGAAAAAAGATAACTGTGATACACCGAAGGTGACACCGCGGTCGGGCGTCCCTATCTTCCCCGCATGCACTCGAAGAATTCGTTGCTGGACGAGCTGTCCT
>JALYYH010000297.1 GCA_030946665.1 Gemmatimonadota bacterium | reverse complement strand
CAGTACGAGATGAGAAGGTGAAGGTGCTTCACTCGGTACGCCCGCTGATTCAGCAGTGCGAGCCCGCCGTGGTCCGCGCGCAATATGCGGACGGTACGGTCGATGGCAAATCGGTGCCCGCTTATCGTAGCGAGCCAGATGTTGCCCCCGGGTCCACCACACCCACCTTCGCCGCGATGCGCATCTCGATCGACAACTGGCGCTGGACCGGTGTGCCTTTTTATCTGCGGTCAGGAAAGAGAATGGAGCGCCGCGTCTCGGAGATAGCGGTGCAGTTCAAGGCGCCGCCATTTCTCCTCTTCGGTCAGAAAGCAGTCGAAGAGATGGCTCCGAGCCTGCTGACGCTGCGGGTGCAGCCCAACGAAGGAATCTCTCTGCGCTTTCAGGTGAAGACTCCGGGTGCGATGCACGAGCTCACGCCCGGCCTGGAGATTACTCCGGTCGACATGGACTTCACCTACGCGGAAGCATTTGGAAACGATGCGCATCCCGCGTACGAAACACTCCTGCTCGATTGCATGATCGGCGACCCGACTCTATTCACGCGCAGCGATGAGGTCGAGATGGCGTGGGAGATCATCGATCCCGTGCTCCAGTACTGGGACAACCATCCCGACACGTCACTTCCGACCTATCCGGCAGGTAGCTGGGGACCAAAAGAGGCGGATCAACTACTCGATGGAGATCACACACGTTGGCGATAAGTCAGCTGCTCCTCCCACTAGTCGCGCTCATGGTCTCAGCCAGCGCGTGTCAGAATCAACAACCCAGCAGAAAGGACTCGACCGCGGTTCTCGCGAGAGACACGACGCGTCACATCCTTTCGCCGGACGCTCGGACGCTGGTGCTCCGGGCGCGCGAGCTCGATCGCGCCGACAGTCTCGACCAGGCGCGGTCGATGTACGAGCAAGCCGCCGGGAAACTTCCGCAGATTTCGGACTGGCTCTACTTGCGCGCAGCCGGTGTCACCGCCGACAGCGCCGCGCGCGCCGCCTATTACGCCAGGCTTCGCACCGATGCGTCGCGCGACCGCGTCCGCTGGACGGACGCAATTGCTCGGGAGCGTACCCGTGATTTCGCCGGCGCCATTCGCGCCTACAACGCACTTGGAGCGCGACTCGATGCACTTCGTCTTCGCGTCTCTCCTCCGGCGGACGAGGCGTCGAAGGCAGCGGCACGGAGTGATCTGCTGTCGTTCATTTCGACATCCGGCAATTCTGCCGATACTCGCGCGGCAATTGATCTCTTCGACAAGGTTTTCACGACGACCACGCCCGCCGAGGAGCTCACCATCTCCAGAGCCGCAGCCAAGGCCGGCGTTTCCGAGCGCGCTGTGACGGGCTACGGAAAAGCGCTTCGTTCGGGGTTGGGCGACGCCACCGACAATTTCGCGTACGGATCGGCGCTCTATCGGCTGAGACGCTTCGCGGACGCCGCAGCGCAGTTCGACAAGATCCGGACGCCTCCCAAGCTCGCTGCCGCCGCGCAGTATCAAACAGCTCGGGCGCAGATCGCTCTCGGAAACACCGGAGAGGGTCGCGCCGTGCTGCGTCGCATTACGACCGCTTATCCGACCGACACCAGCTCCGCGTCGGCCCTGCTCCTTCTGGCTGACCTCGCTACCGATGACAATCGCGATCAGGATGCACGCCAGGCGTTGGAGGCGCTTCTCAAGCGGTTTCCCAGCGGACGGCATGCGACCAACGCGCGGTTCCGCGCCGGGATGATCTCCTATATCCAGGGCGACCGCAAATCCGCTGCCGCACAGTTCGACTCACTTGTAGCCCGCGAGTCCAACAGCACTGAGGCGCTCGCCGCCGGATACTGGGCTGGACGGTCGTATGTCGCGCTGGGCGACAAGGCCAAGAGCCGAGCGAGATGGCAGGCGGTCATCAAAAAGGATCCCCTCAGCTACTACTCGGTGATGTCCGCCAAACGGCTGAACACCACCCTCGTAACGAGAGACACCTCGCCTTCCTCGGCTCCCGGCGTTGCAGCTGTCGACAGCGCAATGGGCCGGGTAGCGGCCTTGAAGGATGTCGGGATGGACGTGGAAGCGGGTTTCGAGAACGACAGGCTGTTCAGAGAGGCACTGTCAAATCCGGCCAGACTCGTTGCCACGGCGACTGCCCTGGCGGGAAGCGATCAGGCGTCGCGCTCGATAGCGCTAGGCAAGCGCGCCATCGACGATGCCGGCGGAACACCTACGAATTACCGCCTCTATTTCCCGGTTCTCGAGCGGGAGACGCTTATCTCCAGCTCGAAAGAGAATGGGCTGGACCCGGTGCTCGTCGCCGCCCTCATCAGGCAGGAATCGAGCTTCAATCCCCTCGCTACTTCGCCAGTGGGCGCGAGAGGCCTGATGCAGCTGATGCCCGACGTCGGCCGGTCACTGGCGAGCGCCAAGGGTATCACTCCCTGGACCGCCGAAATGCTTTACGACCCAGCGACCAACATCAAGCTGGGTACAACCCACCTGAGCGCGCTGATGCGAAAGTATCCGGAAGTCGTCAAAGCGCTCGCCGCTTACAACGCGGGTGAATCAAGGGTCCAGAAGTGGTCCACCAAAACCGGAGCCGGCGATCCGGAAGTCTTCACGGAGCGGATTCCGTTCGTCGAGACTAGGGATTACGTGAGGACGATTCTCCGGAACCGAGCCTATTACCAGTCGCTCTATCCCTGGTAGGTGCTTTCCTGGCTTCCTTTGGCGCTGCGCGCGGCCTTCCGCTTGTTCCGCCAATCGAGGAGCCAGGTACCCGGCACGATGAAGAGGGGCGTAAGGAACATGCCGAGGAGTGAGTTCAGCCAGATCAGCGCCATGTAAAACGCGATCAGACCAAACGATACCCACAGCGTGCCCAGCGGGCCGTGCGTTTCCAAGCGGAACTCCTACATGAATAGGTAAATTAAAACTATCATGGCAGCCGTCGGGGTTGAAGAGTCGGAGCTTGAGAGCACTGTCGGTTCCGCTCTCGAAAGCTGTACGCACGCGGTTCTTGCAGTGTCTGGCGGACTCGACTCGATGGTTCTCCTCGCTGCCGCGGCTCGGCTCCCCGCTCGCGCTCGACGACACACCATCGTTGCGACCTTCGACCACGGCACCGGCAAGGCAGCCGGAAGAGCGGCAGCGCTCGTCGCCCGCCGGGCATTTCGCTCCGGCTTCCTCTGCGTCACCGGCCGCGCCTCGACGATTGGAACCAGGGAAGAAGAGTGGAGGCGCAGCCGCTGGGAGTTCCTCAAGCAGGTCGCGGTCAAGAGAGGCTCCGCCGTCGTAACGGCGCATACCCTCGATGATCAGATCGAAACTGTGTTCATGCGAATTCTCAGGGACGCCGGGCCTCGCGGCCTCGCCGGGCTTTACGCGGAATCAGAGATCGTTCGTCCATTTCTCAACATCGATCGCGCGACATTGGCGAGATACGCGGAGCTGCACCGCGTTCCCTTCGTGCAGGACCCCTCGAATCAGGACCGGAAGCACCTCCGGAATCGCATCAGGCTCGACATTCTTCCGTCGATCGTCAAGCGAAACCCTGGCTTTCCTGACGAGCTTCTGGCACTCGCTCGGAAGTCCGCTGACTGGCGTCGCTCCCTCGAGGATCTGGCCGGAAAGGTCGACACCCAAGCAGTGCGCGAAGGAGGCCTGCGCATCAGCCGCTCGAGCCTCGAAGGATACGACGCGGATTGCCTGCGGGTGTTGTGGCCCGCTCTGGCGGCGCGGGCGAGCGTGGTGATGGACCGGCGGGGAACCCATCGCGCCGCGGAGTTTACTATTAAGGGAGTGACTGGCGGCACAATTCAGCTTTCTGGAGGTGTCGAGATCGTAATGCGGCGCGATCACATGTTGCTGCGCCGCCGGGTGCCCGCTCGCGGGCGGATGGCGCCCGTCCACGGGCAGAATGGGCCGACGGAGGTCAGAGCGTGACCAGCACATTCAGACCGCTGGGCTCGAAGAATGACCCGCGCCTCTCCGGAAGAGCCGTGAAGCGCATCGCTTTCGATGAAGCCGCGATCGCGACCCGAGTGAGCGAGCTCGGCAGGCAGATCACAAACGCCTATCCGGACGGAGACCTTCTGGTGCTCGGTTTGCTCAAAGGAAGCTTCATCTTTCTGAGCGACCTGGTGCGACAGATTACGAGGCCGCTTCAGGTCGACTTCCTGGTGGCCTCCAGTTACGGTGACGGAATGCTCTCGAGCGGCACCGTGAACCTGGTGTACGATCCTGAAACTGAGCTGGAAGGGAAAGACATACTGCTTGTTGAGGACATCATTGATTCCGGCCGCACATTGAATCGTCTGATGGCTATACTGAAGGGGCGGGAGCCGAGGTCGTTGGAGATCTGCGCGCTCCTTCACAAGCGGATTGCCGAGGGACTGAAGCATGATGCGAAGTTCGTTGGTTTTGATGCGCCGAATGAGTTTCTGGTTGGATATGGGTTGGATCACGCGGAGAACTTCCGCCACTTGCCGTACATAGCGAGCTTGCAGTAATGCCTATACAGATGCCTAGCAAGAATCCGAAGAAGCCGACGAACTGGAGCAAGGTCTCGAAGCAGCTCTCGTTCTGGGTTTTCGTTATACTGGTGCCCGTCGCGATCATCCAGTTCTCCGGGAAGGGATCCGACGCCGCGCCCGAGATCTCCTATACGCAATACGATCAGGAGCTCCAGAAGAACAACGTCGACAAAGTGACCATTCAGGCCGGCCGGCTTCTGACTGGTGACTTCAAGGACAAGGTTCCCGTGAAGGGCCGCCTGGTGCAGAGGTTCAGGTCGCTCCTCCCCATGGAGAATTCCAGCGATGAAATCGCCCGCCTGCGCCAGCACAACGTGCAGATTCAGGCCGAGGACGCGCGTCCTTCCTTCACGACGATCCTGATCAGCCTGTTCCCGTACCTCCTGATCTTCGGAATCTGGTTCTTCCTCTTCCGTTCGATGCAGGCCGGCGGAGCGAAGGCATTCAGCTTCGGAAAGTCAAAGGCGAAGCTCCTGACTGGAGATACGCCGAAGGTCACGTTCGACGACGTCGCGGGTGCCGACGAAGCGAAGGTCGAGCTCCAGGAGATCATCGAGTTCCTCAAGGATCCGCAGAAGTTCACCAAGCTCGGTGGGCGCCTGCCGAAAGGTGCGCTTCTCGTCGGACCTCCGGGAACAG
>JALYYH010000044.1 GCA_030946665.1 Gemmatimonadota bacterium | reverse complement strand
CAGATCCTCGGCATCGGCAAGACGGGTCACATCGGCTTCAACGAGCCCGGCTCGGGAATGGACTCGCGAACGCGCCGCATATCGCTCGATACGGTGACGAGACGGGATGCCGCCGCGGATTTCTTCGGCGAGGAGAACGTGCCGACGGAAGCGATCACGATGGGCGTAGCGACCATCATGGAGGCGCGCGAGATAGCATTGGTCGCGACCGGCGAGCACAAGGCGGCAATCATCGCCCGCGCCGTCGAGGGGGAGCCCGACCCCGACGTCGCCGCCACGTATTTGCAGCGGCATCAGAACGCCGTCTTCTACGTAGACCATGCCGCGGCGGCCGACCTCAGCCGCATCAGGACACCGTGGGTGGCGGGTGAGATGAAATGGACCCGCGAGAAAGAGATCGATGCGGTGATCTGGCTGAGCGAGACCACAGGAAAGTCGGTGCTCAAGCTGGACGAGACCGATTACCGGGAGCACCACCTCAGCTCACTGCTCGCCCGCTATGGAAAGGCGGGTCCGCTCAACGGCGCCGTGTTCAATGCCCTCATCGCCAAGATTCGCGGCCGCAGCAAGCTCCCGGCCGGCAAGAGGGTGATCGTCTTCTCCCCGCATCCCGACGACGATGTCATTTCCATGGGAGGCATGCTCAACAAGCTTCACCAGAACAAGAACGACATCGTCGTCGCCTACCAGACCTCGGGCAACATTGCGGTCTTCGACCATGAAGTGCGGCGCTACGCGGATTTTCTGCGCCGCTTCGGCAATGACTTCGACCTCAACGATTCGTCCACCGGCGCGCTGATAGACGAGGTGGAAGATTTTCTCAGAACGAAACAGGTCGGCGAGATCGACGCGTTTCCCGTTCAGGTGATGAAGCGGGCGATCCGTGAAGCTGAGGCAGTTTCCGGAATCGAGACCTTCGGAATGAAGCGCGAGCAGGCGCGCTTCCTGAACCTGCCCTTCTATCAGACCGGCAAGGTGAGAAAGGATCCAATTGGTCCGGAGGACGTGAGGATAGTTCTCGACCTGCTCGAGGAGCATCAGCCCGAGCTCATTTTTGTCGCCGGAGATCTCTCCGATCCACACGGGACGCACCGGATGTGCCTGGAGGCAATTCAGGGTGCGCTCGCTCGGTACTCAGGGCAGCCACCGGAGATCTGGTACTACAGGGGCGCCTGGCAGGAGTGGGAGATCGCGGAGGCGGACGTGCTGGTACCGCTCTCCGAGGACGAGCTGAGAGCAAAGATCATGGCGATCTTCAAGCATCAGAGTCAAAAGGACAGGGCGCCCTTCCCCGGTCAGGACGATCGCGAGTTCTGGCAGCGCGTCGAAGAGCGGAATCGGAACACGGCGCAGCGGGTGGACAAGCTGGGACTCCCCGAGTATTTCGCCATGGAGGCGTACGTGGTGCGTCGCGCCGGCGCGCCGATCGAGCCGGAGATGGTCGCGACAAGCTCGCTCGCGGAGAAAGAGACTACGCGCTCCAGAGTCTCGGCGTCTAGATCACGGATCTAGAGCGGCATCCACGGAACTGGATGCGACCGAAGCACAAAAATCCCGGCGCCGCTAGACCTTGAGGATGATGTTCCGCCGGTACAGGACAGTCAGAATCCCGTACCAGAGCAGAACGAACGAGATCGCGAAAGCCAGCGATGCAACGCGCGGCGGCAGCCAGGGGAGAAACACGGCCTGATAAATCGCGTTTTGGATCGTGACTGACGTGCCGTTATAGTTGACGTGCCA
Source organism: Gemmatimonadota bacterium (assembly GCA_030946665.1). Next base: position 1,815 of record JALYYH010000044.1, on the reverse strand, counting down.
GAGCGTGTAGATCAGCCTCGCCATCACGCCTGATCCGACGAACGCCACGATCGGATTCACGCCGAAAACCACCAACGGCTTCGTCCACCACTTCACGTCGGTGTAGTCGACGATCCACATGATGGTCGCCAGCGCCACGCAAGCCATTCCCGCGGTGAAGATCACGTACGAGCTCGTCCAGAGACTCTTGTTGATCGGGAACGACCAGTTCCACATCAGGCCGACCATCATTCCGATCGAGCCCGCCGCGAAAAGGCCGCTGATTCGCTCGAGCAATGGCTTGTCGCGCAGGCCGATCCACCGGCCGGCAAGGACGCCGAGCATCGATGTCGCAATGGCCGGAATGGTAGACAACGGTCCTTCGGGATCGAACGTAACGCTGCCGACCCAGGTGTGGTTCGTGCCGAGGATCAGCCGATCGAGATAGGCGGCGAGATTCCTGTCGTGCGTATGAAGCAGCAGCGCCCCGATGGTGTTCTCGCCAGGGACGGGAATGAGCGTCATCACGAACCAGTAACCGAACAACAGAGCGGCTATGATGACTACCTGCTGCCTGACGGTAGTCTTTAGCGTCAGCAGCGCCGCGCAGACGTAGACGATGGCAATCCTCGGCAGCACGCCGAGGATGCGCACGTGCTCGATGCGGAACAGGATTCGGTCCCACGCGCCTGCGTTCGGTATGGCGTCGATCGTTCCCCACTGGTAAAACGGGAATAGCGCCATCGCGAAGCCAAGCAGGTAGATGATGATGCCGCGGCGGAGAATCTGCCTGACGATTGCCGAATCGGCGTCACCGCGCGCGCGCCGTGCCGAAAGCGAGAGATGGGTGGTAATCCCGACGATGAACAGAAAGAACGGAAAGATGAGATCGGTCGGCGTCCACCCATTCCACTCCGCGTGCTCGAGCGGAGGAAATATCGCGCTCCACGTTCCCGGGTCGTTGACGAGAAGCATTCCGGCAACCGTCATTCCGCGGAAGACGTCGAGCGACAGCAGGCGCTCGCGCTTGGGCGCGGGTGGAGCGACGGTGGAAGTCGTTGCGTTGTAGCGTTCGGATGAAGCGCGCTGTGCCGCCGTACTGCTCATACACCCTCGCAGTATCTGTGATTGCCGGTCTACTATATATATACGAGCGGCCGCCGTGCCGCGTTACCAATCGTCACTCGCCCACTCCAATGAGCAGCGACCCACTCAGCGACGCCAGGATAGTCGACTCCTGGAAACAAAATGCCTCCCCGTGGACGGCCGCAGTTCGCGAAAACCGAATCGAAAGCCGGAAGCTCGTCACGAACGATGCGATCATCGATGCAGTAGTGAGTCGCGCTCCGAGAACGGTGCTCGATATCGGGTGTGGCGAAGGGTGGCTCGTGCGTGCGCTCGCCGAACACGGCATCGCCGGAATCGGCGTGGACGCAGTCCCCGTTCTCATCGATCAGGCTACTCGCGCCGGCGGAGGAGAGTTTCGGGTGGCCTCGTACGAAGCGATCGCCGACGGTGGGCTGGACGTGAATGTAGATGCGGCGGTTGCGAACTTCTCCTTGATCGGAAAGGAATCGGTTGAAGGTGTTATTCGCCGAGTGCCCGCGCTCCTCGCGAAAGGTGGAGCGCTGATAGTGCAAACGCTTCACCCTCTGATCGCCACTGGCGACATGCCTTATGAAGATGGATGGCGTCACGGATCGTGGGCGGGATTCAGCTGCGATTTCGCCGATCCAGCACCCTGGTATTTCCGCACTGTCGACACATGGAAGAAGGTTCTGACTGAGTCGGGTTTCGATTCGATCGAGGTGCGTGAGCCGTTGCATCCGGCCACCG
>JALYYH010000217.1 GCA_030946665.1 Gemmatimonadota bacterium | reverse complement strand
AGGGCGACGACGCCGAGTTTCGTGCGCTGATGGACAAGATCACGCGCGATAGCGGCTTTCAGTGCTCACGCTACAAGGACAAATGCCTGCGCCGACGGATCGCGGTGCGCATGCGCGCGAAAGGTGCGCTGCGATGCGCGGAATACTCCGAGATTCTGGACGGCGACCCCCGGGAATACGAAAGGCTCATGCGTTCCCTCACCGTCAACGTCACCAAGTTCTTCCGTAACTGGGAAACGTACTCGGCAATCGATCAGAAAATCGTTCCGGCTCTCTTCGGCAGGAACGAGGGCGAGATCCGCATCTGGAGTGCCGGCTGTTCTTCCGGAGAGGAACCGTACTCGATCGCCATCCTGATGCACCGGCAGGGGGCAGCCAGCGGCGGCGCACGTCTAGACTCCATTTCGATCGTCGGGACAGACATTGACGACGACTGCCTGGGCGAAGCTGACCGGGGAGTCTACGCTGAAGCAGCCTTGGGTGACACGCCCGCCGACCTGCGGGACGAGTATTTCCCGCTGGTCGCTGGACTGCGGGCGATGGTTCCAGCCGTGCGACAGCTCGTAAGGTTCGAGCACAGCGACCTGTTGCGCTTCCAGCCGCCGGTAAAAGACGCTCACCTGATAGTGTGCCGCAACGTTGTCATTTACCTCGAGCGAAGCGCACAGGACGCCCTGTTTGCACACTTTCATCGGACGCTCGCTCCGGGAGGATTTCTCGTCCTCGGGAAGGTCGAGACGCTTCTTGGCGACGCGAGAGGACTGTTCGCACCGGTGAATGCGCGTGAACGAATTTTTCGCAAGACATAATCCGGCAGCGACTGGATGAGCCAAAAACTCCCTACCGTGCTGGTCGTGGACGATAGCGCATTCATGCGCACTCTCATCGCGGAGATGGTGGAATCGACTCGTGAGTACAAGGTCGTCGGAACGGCGGCTGACGGCATTGAGGCGATCGATGCGATTCGGTCTCTCGATCCTGACATCGTCACTCTCGACATCGAGATGCCGAGACTCGACGGGCTCCAGGCACTCGACGCGATCATGCGCGACATGGCCCGACCCGTCGTGATGTTGAGCGCCGCGGGATCCGAGCGCGGAAACGAGATGACGCTGCGCGCGCTCGAGCGCGGTGCGGTGGAGTTCGTGAGGAAGCCCTCGGGACCGATCAGCATCGATTTGTTGACCGTTCGGCAGGAGTTGCTCGCCGCCCTCAACGCAGCGCGCGCGGTGAACATGACAGGAGTGAGACCGTCTCCCAAGGCTGGGGTTCCGATTGGTGGAGAGACGGTCCCAAAAAAAACCTCGGGGGCGGCGAGCTGCGTTGTAGTGGTCGCCGCATCGACCGGTGGCCCGCGTGCTCTCGGCGAAATCGTGCCTCATCTTCCGGACAATCTCGGGGCGGCCGTGCTCATAGTTCAGCATATGCCGCGCGAGTTTACGCGCAGTCTTTCCCACCGGCTCGATTTGATGAGCCCGCTGCCAGTCGCTGAAGCCGTCGATGGGGAGCCTGTCCTCGAAGACCACGTCTACGTGGCGCCGGGCGGATTTCACATGACGGTCGCGGGCGATCGAGCGAGTGCGACCATCCAGCTCGATACTTCGCCCACGCTTTGGGGAGTGAGGCCCGCGGCGGACCCGCTTTTCGTCTCCGTCGCCGAAGTGTTCGGCGAAAACGTCATCGGAGTAATCCTGACCGGAATGGGTCGAGACGGGGCGGACGGATTGCGGCGGATTCGCGCGACTGGTGGAGCCGCCGTGATCCAGGACAAGGACAGCTCGATCATTTATGGAATGCCGCAGGCCGCGATGGCGATTGCCGGAGCAGATCGGGTCGCGCCCGCGCGCGAGATTGCGCGCGTTGTCGGGGACCTGTGCCGCAGGAAAAAGCGAGGCATTGGCGTATGAACAGGCGCGGGGTATCGTTCGCTGTTTGCTGGGTCCCCCTCCAAACCATTCAGAGGTACGATGAACGAAGGGAGAGTTGACAATGCGTAGGATGCTCGTGACAGGAGCCGCCGGGTTCATCGGCACCAACTTCGTGCACTTCTGGGCCGAGCATCATCCGGCCGACACTGTCGTCGGACTCGATGCTCTGACCTATGCGGGCAACCTCTCGAATCTGCGGACTCTGGCGGACAACGAGCGGTTCACCTTCATCAAGGGTGACATCCGCGATGGCGATCTAATGCACGACATCATCAAGCGCGAGGGCATCGACACGATCGTCCATTTCGCGGCGGAGTCGCACGTTGACCGCTCGATTCGGGGGCCGGACCCGTTCATAGATACCAACGTGCGCGGGACCCACGAGCTGCTGAAGGCGGCACGCGCGGCCTGGTCAGAAGACTGGTCCGGGGGCGCGCGGCGCTTCCACCACATCTCCACCGACGAGGTTTATGGGTCGCTGGCGCCCAATGCGCCGGGATTCACCGAGGAGACCGCCTACGCTCCGAATTCACCCTACGCCGCCAGCAAGGCGGCTTCCGACCACCTCGTGCGCGCGTATCACCATACCTATGGTGTTCCCGTCACGACGACTAACTGCTCGAACAACTACGGTCCGTACCATTTTCCGGAAAAGCTGATTCCGCTCACGATCGTGAACGCGCTCGACGGGAAACAGCTCCCGGTGTACGGCGACGGGCTCCAGATTCGCGACTGGCTTTACGTGCGCGACCACTGCCGCGGCATCGAGCGGGTTCTCGAGAAGGGAAGGCTCGGGGAGACCTACAACCTCGGAGGAAATTCCGAGCGCAAGAACATCGACGTCGTAAAAGCGATCTGCAAACACATCAACACCATCTTCGCACAGGACGAAAAAGTTCGCGAGCAATTTCCCAAGTCTCCGGCGGCGGTGGGCGGAGACACCGCGGAGCTCATTCAGTTCGTCAAGGATCGTCCCGGCCACGACCGGCGCTACGCGATCGACGCGATGAAAGCGACGCTCGAGACTGGGTATGGCCCGTCCGAGTCGTTCGAGACAGGCCTCCTCAAGACCATAAAGTGGTACGTCGCGAACGAGTCCTGGTGGCGGTCAGTGATGGACGGCAGCTACCGTGACTGGGTCGAGCTGCATTATTCCGGGGGCAAGAAGGCCGGTTCGTAGCGCTTCTCGCATCCTATTGAGAGGCGGGTCGGGTTGACACGCATTTCCTCTCGCTCTACACTACGTCGCTTATGGCCAAAATCGATCTTGCCAGTGGACCAAGGCCCAGCCGGGATTCGGGCCGTCGGCCCTGGCTCTACTGGACAGTTGCCGCGCTGGTTCTTGTCGCTGGCTTTGCCGATCTTGCCCGCGGCGGCGAAACGCTAGCCCCAATCCTGCTTGTAATCGGGTATTGCGTTCTGGTACCCCTGGCCATTCTTCGGTGACTGGATAGGCTCGGTTTCTGCACCGGGCGAGTAGCTCAGTTGGTTAGAGCGCCTGCCTTACACGCAGGATGTCGGGGGTTCGAGTCCCTCCTCGCCCATTTTCGAAGATGTCAGGGACCCACGGATTGGACGGTGGTGTAGAATGTTTACCGACTTGGAGGTTATAC
>JALYYH010000209.1 GCA_030946665.1 Gemmatimonadota bacterium | reverse complement strand
GCCGGCTATGGCAACAGCGTTAAACGTCTCGGGGGAGCCGGTGAGGCCCTGCGATGCGGCGGCCACGCTTTGCGCGCCAGCAGTGGGACCGAGTATCCATTTCGTACTTGAGAGGCCGGTCGCACCCGTTGTCGATGAGCTCGGATTTATCGAGCCGCTGCCAGGCGTGACACTCCACGTCACAGCGACGTTCGGTACCGGATTGTTGTATTGGTCCGCCACCCGGACCCTCAGCGAATCGGTCGCTGCACTACCGGCAACGACCTGTTGCGCGTCGCCTGCCACCTTCGCCAGGGAGACTGGAACATCGGGTTTTGGCGTAGCGCGAAAGACGCCAAAGACGAGGGTCGCACCGGTGTTCGGATCTACAGCTCTAGCTTCCACGCGTTGGCTATCCGCCGCAGATGTTCCCAGCGTCCAGCGCTCTCTCGCTTCTCCGTTACTTGACGTAATGGCGGCTCCGGCGAAAACGCTGCCACCGCCAGACGTGACCTTAAAGTTCACGATTTGTCCAGCTACTGGTTGACCTCCCGCATCAACCACTCTCACTTGCAGCGGGTCCGGAAGTTCCTTCCCTACAACAAAGGCCTGGTCTTGGCCGCCTTGGATCAGAAGTGCCGCAGGTGGACCCGCTTTGAGGCCCGTCGTATTGTCGGCACTCGAACAACCCAAAAAGAGCGCGGTTCCTATGGCGAGTACTTGTCGGCGAAGGCGGCGACCTTGCATTTCATAACATGCTACCCGCGCCACTGGTGTCAAGCAACAAACAGCAGCAGACGGCGGCCTGAACACGGTCAGATTCGCATTGGCGAGACCCGGAAATGATGCTAGGACAACAGGAGCTACCGTGTCAGAACGACACATCGTCAGTCAGATGCCCTTCACGCCGCACGGCGACTTGACAAGCTGCCGTAACCCGTTGCCCTGTAAGCTGTTGCGACCTTGCTTGTGTTGTTGGCTCCGAGGCGTCTCCCTAGGGGGTGCGCGGGGTACCTGCGGGAACGATCCGCCCTTGTTTGACGCCCGCGAGTGTCGCCTAGTCCTAGCCGGCTGGCGACAGTGAAACCGGGGCGCGTGTACATTCCGCATCACATAGATGATGCAAAACGGGCCCCAAATTATCCAGAACCGGGTTAGCTCCCGATAGACAGGGCTAACAGCCCCATATGCGTATAAGGTGTAGAGTGTAAACCTAGCGTAACGGGGACAGCAGGACGACAGCGCGGTAGCGTCGATCCGGGGAGATATCCAGACAGCAGCGACTAGTTGATGCGCAAGCTAGTGCGAGGATATCTGCGTGTTTCGGAAGGGGCTCGAGGCCGCGCCCCGTTCTGCGCCGCGCGGGTGGGTTGGTCGGGCTAATGCCAAGGCGGCGGTGACAGCGCGAGGGCGCGGCGCCGGGGGGTAGGGAGGTTGTCGACCCCTCGACCTGTGGCCGCTACGTGTAACTGCCAGTTTTTTGCTCGTTTCCCCATTGGGGCCGGCCCCGGCTTTCTGAACGCATCGGCCTCGGGCCTGCCGGAAATTTTGCGGGGTCGTGAAACGCCATTGGCCCCGGTCGGTCGTCTTCCCTCTAAAGCGTGGGCTGAGCAGGGCCACGATTCAGGGCGCTAGGATCGATTGTAAGGCACGATCTCCGTTGGAGGTCAAACCGTCCGTAAAGAGGAATCGGCTCGTTCTGGGGGCAAGGGAGAGGGCGTTGTGAGCGTCTAGGCGCTGACAACGCGCCGAGATTCGCGGTCCAAACCAACCAGCGTGATCCGGGTTGTAGCATCGCCCTGATTTCCGTAGAGAGGTTTCAACCCTTAAAACAAATTATTTCAAAACGGGTCTCGGGCTCGCCCGTTCAAACGCTGCAATTAAGAAAAATGACCGTGCAGAGTTTGCACGGTCTTTTTTCGCTGAGTGGAGCGAGGTTACTCTCGATGCCTGTACGAACCGGCCGCAGCAAGGCTCTCGACCTTGCTGTCCGGAACGCTGGCTCGCTCGTACCTGGAATCCAGAACGGGCGATGTTGGCGGCGCCACCGAATCGGTGATGCGTCGGACATTCTCTGGGCTGAGTTTGTGCGGCCGCGGATTGGGCGGCTGCGAGTGCCCACTGTTAGGGTCATCGTGCTGCCTGCCCCCAGCCTCAAAGTGGAACGAGACTTTTGACATCCTATCGCTCCCCGAGTGGTGCGTTGTATCGATCAATGGGTCTGTTTAACCTGCGGTTAAAGTAATGCTTTCGTTGAATCCAGCGAAATCCCTCGTGAGCCGTGATCGCCGCGCTATCCGTGGGCGGGTGAACTACTGGCGCACCTGGCGCGAACCGCACGAAGCCTGCCGTCACGTCAATGAGGTAATGCAACAGATCAATCGCATCCTGGATCGGCATCGCCTCGTGAATTAGAGGCATTACCGGAATCCCTGCGAGAAAGGCAGTCGCCGATTGAGTTGGTACACCTGAGGCAACCAACTGATCATAGACTGTGCTGGAATAGCCCCGTAACAGCCGGTTTAGAGCCTCTGGCAGGCCCCTCCACACGGCGCCCCCCGCGCCTTCCTTTGGGAAGTCGCAGGACTCCTTACAAGTTCCGTCAGCGGCGATCTCGACGCTCCAAACTTCGGAGCGTGCTTGCCCCGCGGAGTATCCGCCGACGAGTAAGCTCATTGTCGGTTTCGAAGGTGCCTGCCAGTCCTTGGTTTCCGGTACGTACAGCTCGTCGTAAAAAAAAGTACGGATTCGCTTCACCGCATCCTCGACCGTGTACGTGGTCGGGTCCAAAAACCAGTCTGTGTTTTTCGGATCCGCCATTCGCGCGCGGAGATCCTTCGCAAGAGTAGCGACGGAACGACCCTGCAGGCCCCCAAGCCCCGCGACGACCGCTCCGAGGGGCAACCCTTTCACCAGGTTGAAGACTTTTTCCGCATTGAAATACACGTTGCTGACGCCGGTTGCGTCAGCGAACGTCGAGGCGCTATCGGCCCCAATCACCAACCCGTCCCCAATTTTTAGGACAATCGCTATGGTCATAACCCTCACGAACATACGCGTGCTTGCCTTTTGGTGACATGTCGTTTTCCTATCATCAGACTGCCGTTTTTCTATCAGGCATCGTTCCGAAGGCCTTAGAACTACCACCGTCCCGTCCGGAATCGTGTAGGGCCCCATCAGTGAAGCACCGTTTCCTTAGACCACGGCAATAGAGTTACGGGCAGGGTCGAGAGCGACAGCGGCCGGTAGTCTCTTACCTCGGCGATCCGCGCATAACCGAGGCTCCATGCGGGTTCTGTCCAGGGACCGGGATCGAAGGTGCTGTAGCCGTGCCGGTAGTCGAAATCCCGCCGAAGGTTGTCTCTGAAGAACTTCCAGTACTCGCTCCCGTACCGCGGTCGCACTAACCGATGGTGACGGGTTACCTCCCGAGCGATGATGGCGGCGACACGGAGATCGCGAGCAAAAGCCACAGCCCATTTCTTCGTTTCGCGTCGCCAGATGCGGTGCTCGCTGATCCAGATGCGAAAACCGAAGTAGCGCTCTCGAGCTAGCCCGAGAAGCAGTCGAGGCCCGAAGCGGAGTCCGACCCTGGCAAGGTTCATTACCCGTTTCATTACCCGTTTCTCCCGGCAGGGTACGCCGTGAACGTCGGAGAAGTCCGGCACCGACGCCCGATTCTCCTGTGAACTACGGCAAGTTGTCTTAGTGTGATTGGTAGTTGCCCTGCTTCGGGAGCAGGAGGTCGCTGGTTCAAATCCAGTCGCCCCGACTGATAAGTTGAAGCCTCACTGCTGTTTAGCGGTGGGGCTTTTTCTTTCCGCGCCGTCACAAGGAGCACAAACCCGCGGCGCTTGATGTCGCGTTAGCCAGCGCCGAGGGCTACGCCGACACTGTACGCGCAGAACTCGACGCGCTCGATCTCGCCAGCAATATCTCGGCAACGGAATCCAGCGAGCTACCCATTGCCTCCAGCGCCACTGCAACGTGATAGACCAGGTCAGCCGCCTCCTCGACGGAGCGAGTCGTGTCTCCGTCGGCGCAGGCGGCGATGAACTCCGCGCTCTCCTCGCCGATCTTCTTGAGCCGGAGATTCCGGTCGAGCAGAAGCTTCCGAGTGTAGCTTGGCGAGCCTTCCTGCGGTGCGGCATGGCGTGCTGAGATCGTCGCAGCGAGCGCAGCCCAGGCATTGGGTGCAGTAGCCGAATCAGCGAAGCAGGACTCCGCCCCCGTGTGACACGCTGGCCCGGCTGGGACGACGCGCGCGAGCACCGTGTCGGTGTCGCAATCAGGCGTGAGCGACACGACCTTCTGGACGTTGCCGCTGGTTGCGCCTTTTCGCCACAGGCCGCGCGTTCGAGAGCGGTAGTGCATCTCACCAGTCTCAATCGTGCGCTCGAAGGCTTCTCTGTCGGCATTCGCCACCATCAGGACTCTGCCCGTCGCCGCATCCTGCGTAACGACGACGACCGTCCCGGTATCCTTGTCGAAGCGCAGCGCGTCGAGATCAAGTCGCACGCTCATGATCTGCTCCCGGCTGACGCCACTTCGGGCGCGGCACCAGGAACATCGCGGGCCGTAAGAGCAAGTATTTCCCGCACGATCCCGCCCAGCTGCGAGTTGGTCGCGATCGCGTCGCCCCCAAAGGCGGTCGCCCTTCCCTGCCAATCGGTGAAGTCGCCCCCCGCTTCGGTGATGATGGGCATCAGCGCCGCGACATCCCAATCAGAGATGATGTCGTCGACCATGATGTCGGCGCGCCCTGTTGCGACGAGCAAATATCCATAACAATCTCCCCACGTGCGCATGCTGCGCGCACCATTCTGCAGGCGCGTCCATCGCTCTTGCCTCGACACATCCCGCGTGAAGCGCGCATCAGTCGTGACCAGGCGCGCTTGGGCGAGATCTGAAACACTCGACACGCGCGTGCGTGATCCGTTCCACCAGCACCCCTCGCCGCGCGCCGCGACGACGATCTCGTCGAGCGCCGGGAAATACGCCGCTCCGGCGATCACGTTCTCCCCTTCGGCGACAGCAACCAAGGTCCCCCAGAGCGGAACAGTCTGGAGAAAGGTGTAGGTGCCGTCGATCGGATCCAGGATCCATCGTCGCGCCGCATTGGGCCGCATCGTTCGCAGCTCTTCGCCAAAAATGCCGTCGTCCGGAAACCGGACCTCGATCCAATCGCGCGCCGCTTGCTCAGCCTCTAGATCGGCGATGCTCACGGGAGTTCCGTCCCCCTTCGTGCGAATCTCCGGATTGCTTCCGTAATAACTTTTCGCGATGTCGCCGGCGATGCGAGCAGCTTCCGCGACTGCGTCCATGTAGTTCGCGATATCCGTCACGCGGCCGTCCTCACCTGAATGCTCGCCGCCTGGAGCGCTGCCTTCAGGCTCCGAATATCCGTCGTGCCGTCGTGTAGTGCGCCCGCGAGCAGCGCCGCATCGGCACCGCCTCGAATGAAAGCGTCGACAACATCGCGCGCGGAACCGGCGCCACCTGATGCGACGACCGGCACCGTGACGACTCCCGCTACTCTCGACACCAGATCTATGTCGTAGCCCGCCCGCGCGCCGTCACGATCGATGCTGGTAAGAAGTATCTCACCGGCTCCGAGTGCCGCGCAGCGCTCTGCCCATTCAATGGCGTCGAGTCCTGTCGGCTCTCTTCCGCCATTCACGTAAACTTCCCAGCTGCCGTCGGTCTCGAGAGCGTCGATGCTCGCGACTACGCACTGAGATCCGAACCGGCTCGCTGCCTCCGTCAGCAGCTCCGGACGCCGTACCGCGGCAGAGTTGATCGCGACCTTGTCCGCGCCGGCGCGTAATGCGCTCGCGATGTCCTCGACAGTCCGCATTCCCCCTCCGACTGTCAGGGGTATGAAGAGTCGTTCGGCCGTGCGACGAACCAGATCCAGCAGAGCTCCTCGACCTTCGTCAGTCGCCGAGATGTCGAGATACACTATCTCGTCCGCTCCTTGCGCCTCATATCGCTCGCCAAGCACGACTGGGTCGCCGGAGTCGCGCAGGTTCACGAATTCGGTTCCTTTGACAACGCGGCCATCCTTTACATCGAGACAGGCTATCACTCTGTGACTCAGCATCACTCTACCCTCAGCGAGACTGACCCTTTCGTGCTGACCGTGTCTCCGGTGTCGACGAGTGCATCGCGGAGCGCCATGCCGAGTGCCTTGAACGCGGCTTCGACGATGTGGTGCTTGTCGGTTCCGCGGAGCACGAGGATGTGGATCGTCGCGCGCGCCTCGTTGCTGAAGCTCCGCATCCAGTGATCGTATAGACGGCTCGGCAGCGGCCCCTCATAATACGGTCGACCACTGATGTCGACTGATGCCTGCACGAGAGCGTCGTCCATGGGTACGACGCGCGTTGCGTACCGCGCCGCACCCGCCGGAACGATCTCTCTGAATGCGCGGCCGAGTGTGAGCGCGACGTCTTCGACGAGGTGGTGAGTGAGATCGCCCCGCGCCGTCACGTCGAGCGTGAGTCCGGAATAACGCGCAAAGGCGGTGAGCATGTGATCCAGAAACTTGTTCCCCGTTTCGGTTCTACTCGGTCCATCTCCACCTCGCAGCTCAATGCGGATGGAAGTTTCGGCGGTCTCTCTCTTTGTGACGCTCATTCAGACGAAGTCCTCAATGATTGTTTCCGGGTCTAGCGCGCCCGTGTAGAGCGCCATGCCAACGATTGCCGCGTGGACTCCGAGCTCGTCGAGACGGCGAATGTCATCGAGACTGCTGATTCCCCCCGAAGCCTGTATAGGCAGCTTGGAGCGCAGAGCGAGGTCACCCATCAGAGAGAGGTCGGGGCCTTCCATGCGACCCTCTCGCTCCACAGCCGTTACAAGAACTGCCGCCAGCTTCAGCGAGCCCAACTCGTCAATGAAGTCGATGACGTTTCGCGATTCGGTTTTCAGCCAACCGCGCGTCACGAGCTGGCGGCCTTTCGTATCCGCCGCCACGATGATCCGGTTCGGGTACGCGCGGACCACCCCCTCGAGCCACGCGCGATCTTCGATCGCTCGAGTGCCGAGGACGACTTCGGAAGCGCCGGCGGCGAGCAGCTCCCCAATCGTGTCGAAATCGCGAACTCCACCGCCACACTGAATCTTTGTCCCGTCCGCGATGAGGATTGCTCTAACGATTTTGCGGTTCGATCCGCAGCCGGTTGCGGCGTCGAGATCGACGAGATGAATGCGGCCAAATCCAAGTCGCGCCCAATTCTCCGCGACGGCCGCCGGATTCTGGATCCGAACCCGCTCATCGGCGTACGATCCGCCGACGAGCTGCACGCATGCACCATCGCGCAGATCTATGGCGGGGATCACTTGCACGAGATTAGATCCTCGACCACCGCGTTGATAAAAGCGCGTCCGGCGAAAGAGCTCTTTTCCGGATGGAATTGGACGCCGACGGTGTTTGCGCTCCGCACTATCGACGCAAACCTGGCTTCCTCGTGCGTCGTCCACGCGAGGATCTGCGATCTGTCCGCTGGATCGCAGATGTAAGCGTTGGCAAAGTACGCCGTCTGGAGTTCGGCCTTGCTCCGACCGTTTCCGGCTCCGCGCCACTCGATGTCGTTCCAGCCCATGTGCGGAACCTTGGACGTGCGCAGACGCGTGACTTCACCGGGGATGAACCCGACGCCATCTCCCGTCCCTTCCTCGCTGGCATCGAAGAGGAGCTGCATGCCGAGGCAGATGCCGAGACATGGTAGACCATCGTCGAGCGCGGCGCGCAAATAGGCTTGCTCGTTTCGCATCGCACTCGCTGCAGCTCCAAAGGCTCCGACGCCGGGAAGGAGCAGGACGTCGGCCTTGGCGGCAGCGCGGATGTCAGTCTCAACCGAGATCGCACGATCCTCGGTCGAGATCGCCTTCACAAGTGAGTGAAGATTGCCCGCTCCGTAGTCAAAGATCGCGAGGCGCTTCATGTCGCAGTCGCCAGCGTGTCGATGCATTGCTGCATCATTTCCCATGGCCCGATCGCAATGCGAATTGCATCGCCAATTCCGGCTAGCTGCGGCAGTGCACGCACCCGGATTCCCGCGCGCTCGAGTCGCCGTGAGATCGCAGCGCAATCGTCGACGGGGACGAGAATGAAATTGGCCGACGACTCCAGCGACGGCAGGCCGCGATTGCCCAACTCGGTGCGTAATCGGGACCGATTGGCGATCACTTCGTTTACGCGATTATCCACCCACGCGCGATCGTCTTCCAGAGCCGCGATCGCCGCGCGTTCCGCCAGCGCATTCACCTTGTAGGGCCCGCGCGCCTTCAGGACTTCGGCGATCAACTCGGGAGAGCCAATTCCGTAACCCACTCGCAGTCCGGCCAGCCCAAACGCCTTGGACATCGTGCGCGTGATGAGCACCGGGCGACCGCCCGAGGCCAGGTCGACGTAGCTCTCTCCCCCGAACTCGACGTAGGCCTGGTCGATGATCACCAACCCCTGCGCGTTCTCTACGATCTGCTCAACCGTTCTCCGCGCAATTGCTCCGCCGGTCGGATTGTTGGGCGAGCATAGGTAGATAATCCGCGCATCCGTTTCGAGGATCGCATCGACATTGACTTCCAACGACGGAGTGAGCGGTATCGAAACGGGCGCGAGCCCATTTGTCCGCGCAAAGACCGGAATCATGCTGAACGAAGGATCCGGCACGCACAGCATTTGGCCCGGCTCGGCGAAAGCCCGGATGGCAGAATCGAGCACGTCGTCAGAGCCGCATCCGCAGGCAATCATATCCGGCGAAACGCCAGCGTAGCTCGCAAGCGCCGAGGAGAGCGCGGGCTCAAACGCAATCGGATAGCGCGCGACATCTTCCTGTCCGACTGCCGCGAGCGCGCGCGGAGCAGCGGGTGGCGGACCCCACAAGTTGGTGTTGTCGCTCAGGTCAACGTCGATCCGACCCCGCGGCGTAGAATAAAGCGGGATGTCGCGATAGCTCTCGCGCAGCAGATCGGCGACGGATCTCGCCGCGCGATTTTGGTTGGCCGTCAGCATTCGATACTCCAACCAAGCGCAGCACCGGCGTGCCCCAGCAAGCCTTCGGCGTCGGCGAGAATTGCTGTATCGATCGCCAGGCGTTGCGCCGCCTCTCGAGTCACTTGCTGGTACGACGTCCAACGCACGAAGTCGAGAGTGCTGAGCCCGGAATAGCTGCGCGCCAGTCCGCCTGTCGGAAGAACATGATTTCCTCCCGTGAGGTAGTCACCGAAGACCACCGACGACGCCTCGCCAACGAACACGCACCCAGCATTTCTGATGTCGGGTAACACACGCTCTGCGTCTGCAATCCCAAGCAACAGGTGCTCGGGTGCGAACTCGGTCGCGAACTCGATCGCCTCGGCGATTGAATCGGCACGAAACAATCCGCCATTCTGCTCCAGCGAGCCTCGAACGATGTCGGCCCGAGAGATGCCGACCGCGGCGTCCTCGACGGCATCCGCAATAGCAACCGCCGTATCGCCATCGAGTGCAATGACTACGACGCACGCGTTCACATCGTGCTCCGCTTGTGCTAGAACCTCGCGCGCGATCGTGCGCGGGTTACAGCTGGCGTCGCAAATCACCAGCAGTTCACTCGGCCCAGCGGGAGAATCGATCCCGACGTCTCGACTGACCTGTAGCTTCGCCTCGGCGACGTACGCGTTCCCCGGTCCGACGATTCGGTCTACGCGAGGCACGCTCTCGGTGCCGTACGCCATCGCCGCGATCGCACCGGCGCCGCCCACAGCGAACATGCGATCCAGGCCGGCGATCTCACACGCCGCGAGCACCACCGCCGCCGGATATCCGTTGGTCTGCGGCGGAGAGCAAAGAATGATCTCCGACACACCGGCGACCCGCGCTGGAATCGCAGCCATCAACACACTGCTCGCGTAAGCGGCGCTACCACCTGGCGCGTAGATGCCAACCCGCTGCAATGGATCCGGCCGCCGGCCAACCGTCACGCCAGGCTCTGTTTCTACTTCAACGGTATGAGGCGGCGTCGCGGAGTGCACCGCCCGGATGTTCCGCGCCGCTCGCTCGAGTGCTGACCCCAGTCGCGGATCGATCTCAGCGAGTGCGCTCTTCCGGACAGCGCTCGGCACCTCCAGCACATCGAGTGTCACGCCGTCGTAGGTGCGCGCCATGTCGCGGAGCGCAACGTCGCCGTCCTGGCGCACGCGCCAAACTATCTCCTCGGTCCACGCGCGCACGAGCGAGGTCGCGACACTCGTTCTACGCATGACGGACGTCCGCTCACCTGCGGACAATGCGCTCAAGGCGCCCGCGTTTCTCCAACCCGTTTTCTCTATCGTCGAGCTCATGGCATCAGCCGCTCCACCCGCGTCACGAGTATGCCGCTGGCATCGAGTGCCTTTAGCGCACCGATGGTCCTGAACACCGTCGCCGCATCCACCACCGCGTGCACTGCCACACGGTCGCCACCATTCAGGATATCGATCACGGTCGGACCGTTGATTCCCGGAATGACCTTCTTGACTGCGTCGAGTGACTTTCGCGGAACGTTCGCCATCAGGTATCTCTTCCCGCGCGCTCTCACCACCGAATCGAGCGCCATGATAAGGGAGTGGAGCGCTTCGGTCTTCGCCGGCTCGACAACGGTGTCGCATCTCGTGACGAGTTGCGCGCGCGAGGTAAGCAGCGTTCCAATCTCGCGCAGTCCATTGACCTTGAGGGTCGATCCCGTCGACGTGATGTCGACGATGATTTCGGCGATACCGAGCAGCGGCGCGATCTCCGCCGCGCCGGAAATCGGCACGATCTCGACATTCTGGCCTCGGCCTTGGAAGAACTCCCGTGTGACGTTCGGAAACGAAGTGGCAACGCGGGCGCCGCCAGGGATGTCGTCGAAGTTTCTGACGACGCTGTCATCCCGTGCTGCTGCGATGAGCCGGCATTCGCCGAAGCCGAGGTCGAGTCGTCGCTCGACGGGCCGGCCCGATTCGCAGACCAGGTCCCATCCGGTGACGCCCACATCGGCGACGCCGTCGGCCACGAATTCCGGTATGTCCTGCGCGCGGACGAACAGCGCCTCGAATTCGCCGCCGAGTGATGCGGACAGGGCGCGCTCGCTCTTGGAGAGCACGGGAAGTCCGGCATCTCCGAAAAGCTCGCGCGTATCGTCGGCGAGTCGTCCCTTGTTTGGCAGTGCGATCTTGAGCATGAGATTGGTGGTAGAAAACAAAAAGCCCGTCCAGAAATGGGACGGGCGGCGGAAGAAGCCTTGTGAGTGGAGTCCGACTAATCGACTATAGTCATACCTGCACGCGCAAAAGCGCCCCCGCGGCCCGTGTGGCCGTGGTGACTGTGCGCATGGCGGAGTGAAGTGAAGCTGCTCATTGATTCCATCCTATCTGAATTGTGTGAAGAACGCAACCGTTATCAGCTAACTACGTATTGGCTGCAGTTGCCTTTGATCTTAGCTCGTGAGCTTTCCGCTCGGCGGTCTTCCTCTCCGCATCGAGCTTCACTCGCATCTCATGGATGATCTCGAGGTTCTTCTTCCCGAAATACTCGTCCTCGTTCCTGCTCGGCTTTTCATCCATTGGCATCCTCGCTCCGGGAACAACCAAATGGAAATATCGCGGTATTGACAAAAGCCGGCCACGTTCCGATACTAAACCATATGGTTTACCATTCGTACCGGCTCGACACCACCTTTTTTGCGCTGGCGGACCCGACGAGGCGAGAAATTCTTGCCCGTCTCACGCTTGGCGAACGAACGATCAGCGAGCTCGCCAAACGATTCGACATGTCACTGCCGGGCGTCTCCAAGCACGTACGCGTTCTGCAGAATGCCGGGCTCGCGACGATAAAACGTGAGGGCCGGGTGCGGCGGGCGCGGCTCAACCCGGAACCCATGCGCGTCGCGCTCGAATGGATGGAACACTATCGCCGATTCTGGGAATCGGAGCTCGAACAACTCGCCACATATCTCGAACGTTCACCACAGGAGCAGACATGGCCACCCAAACCGCCAGAACAGCGGCAATCGCGAAACTCGAAGTCCGCCGCACGATCCGCGCGCCGCAAAAGCGCGTCTTCGACGCGTGGACGACGCCGGAAGAACTGAAGCGCTGGCACGCTCCGGGCCCAATGACCGTGTCGTTGGCCGAGATCGATCTGCGTCCGGGCGGCAAGTATCGAATTCACATGCGTGCCCCGGATGGGGCTGAACACAAGGTCAGCGGAGTCTACAGGGAAGTGGATCCACCCAATCGAGTCGTGTACACGTGGGCGTGGGACGGAGACCATCCGGTCAAGAACAGCACGGTGACGGTGGAATTCCTCGACCGTGGTGATGCAACGGAAGTCGTCTTGAAGCACGACGGCTTCCCGGCCGGAGACGAGCAGGCGAACCACGAGAAGGGGTGGATCGCAATTCTCGACAAGTTGGAAGCGGAGTTTCCGCGAGGGAAAAAATAGGAGCGCATTCCGGCATCTGCTGCTTACCTGCAACCGTTCAGAATCCGCCTGGGCGCCAGCGCGTGCGGAGACAATCCTTCCGCTCGCCTGGCGTACACGCGGGCGGTCGTGCAGTGGCCGCGCCGGTAGTTGAGGTCGGCCACTCTAAGGTTTATTCGATAGCTGCCTGGATCCCAGGTAGCGCCATTCACCCATCCCGCTGTCATTCCACCGCGACCCACCGCCATCATTGAAACGGTTTGCGTCGCGCTGCGCGCGGCGGACACCAGCGCGACGAGCAGGATTCCGACTGTAGCGAGAGGCCAGGCACTGGGGGAGAGCTTTGCTTCCCGTCCCTCGTGTCGAATGCCGCTGGTGGCGCCGATCACGGCCCACACCAGAAACGATGGCGCGCCGAGAAGCAGCACCACATCGAAGGCGCTGACGACAATCGTTGCGACGATCGTTCCCGCGAGCACGAGCTGTGCGAGCACAGCGTCACCGTTTTCGAGCTCTCCCCACCTTCGAAGCGATCCGTAAAAGAGCACAGCGAATGCGCCGAGAAGCGCAACGGTGGGAACCACTCCCCGCTCCGAGATAAACGCCACCCAATCGCTACTCGGCCACGGATTGGCGGTGGTGCCGTCGTCGGCCAGCGACCGATCGTTGGCCGGTGCGAACTCAACGTATTCGACTGGCCAGTTTCCCGGGCCGACGCCGAAGACGGGATTACTCGCCGCCATCCGGAGCGAGTTCTCGTACTGCGCGAGACGCCCACGTCCGCTCCCCTTCCTGTAGTCCACAACTCCGCGCGCAGTATCGAGGTACGGCGATTCGCTGTTCCAATTGAGCCGGTTGGGCAGAGCGATCGCGACCAGGGCCCCGATCGTTGCCGCGAGGAGGAAACGCGCAAACCGACCGCCAACCTTGGCGCCGAGCCAATACCTTCTGGACGCCAGCATGGGTACGAGGAGAACCACTACACATGCGGCGACGGCGAGCCACGCCGCGCGGGATCTCGATAACACCAGCGCGGCGGCGAGGACCGAGCCGCCAAGCGAGCCCAGCAATGCGCCGAACCCCCGGCGTGAAGTGACGGTGCACCAGACGAGCGAAGGCAGTCCGATCACGGCGATGTGCGCGACGAAATTGCGGTTCCCCAACGTGCCTCCGGGCGCGCGATTGGTGCTGAAGTAATCGCTATCGGTGCCGTAAGCCTGCGCCAGCGAGAGGATTGCGGCACAAACGGCGGCAAGCGCAGCCGCGATCAGGATGGAGCGGTAGACGCCTCGTTCGGCAGTCGAGCGGGCACCCCAGAAAACGATCGCACCCGAAACGCTGACGCCGAGCGCTCGCTGCGCGAGCCAGTGGTTGGTGGCGAAGAGAGTAGACGCCGCGCTCCAGAGCAGGAAGAGGGCGAGCAGCTTGTCGGCCAGATCGAACGACAATGAGCGCCGACGCGTCAGCAAAACTGCCGCGACGACGAGCGCCGCGACGTTCAGCACGAGCTCCTTCGGCACGAAGTACCGATCGAGCTCGAAGAGCTTGTAGGGAAGTGCGACAATTACTGCGAGAACGACCCCGAGCTGGAGAAGCGCGCGGATGGTACGATCGGCCATCCGCGAAATATGCTTCCTCTATCGCGGCTGGTGATCCTGACTATCTGGCGAACCAGTAAGTCGCTTTGACCAGAAACACGTTAGCGGGCCGGCCGAAGATGTCGCGCGTCTCGCGGCGGGTGCGGAAATCGCCCTCGAATTGGAGGAAGTCGCTGCGCTCCTGCTGCCAGACAAAGAAGAGCGCTGATCCGGGCCTGTACTCCCAACGCACTACTGCATTCCCTCGCAGAGAATGCGTGCGGAAGTCCGGATTGGTGATCGAGAATGAAGGTGCGACGCCGCTGCCGTCGGGATCGATCGTATAAGACACGATTTTGCCCGACACAGGATCCCGCGCGGCGCTCACTGTACTGCCGTTGTCTCTTCCATAGACGTTGTAGTTGCGGGTCGCCGGCTGCGCCAGCTCCTTCAATCCTTTGAAGCGACCAGTCGAAGCGAACGGTTGGGCGTAAAGCTGGAACGAGAGAAGCGGGGAAAGAGTCCACTCAACGCGCGTGGTCGCGGAGAGCGTGGTCTGATAGAGATCGGCGAAGACGTAGCGGC
>JALYYH010000190.1 GCA_030946665.1 Gemmatimonadota bacterium | reverse complement strand
CCTTGACCGCAAACGCGCGGAAGCAATGCTCGCCCTCGATCGCTCGAGCCGTTGCCTCGAGGCGACGGAAATCGATCTTTTTTTTCCAGACCAGCTCGTGCGTCCGGCGAAACGGAGAGGATGCGAGTTCGTCTGTGCCTACGTAGTAGCTGTAGCTGCGAGAGACGGCGCTATAGCGGGGGTGAAACTCGTCACGCATGTCGAAGGCTGCCGCAATCCATACATCGTCCGGTAGAATGGCGTTCATCGATTTTCGCAGACTGAGCGCGGTCCATTTCTCGGGCACGCGTGCGCCCGCGGCCTGGCCGCGCGCGTGAACTCCCGCGTCTGTCCTTCCAGCGCCAACCACGGCGACGGGTTCTCCGCACAATTTTGACACCGCCGCTTCGAGGACTTCCTGAACCGTCCGTTCACCCGGCTGCCGCTGCCAGCCGGAAAAGCGCGCGCCATCGTAATGCAACACGAGTTGCACGGAACGCGACAGCATCGCGTGAAATTATCCCCGCGGGCCTCACTGTCAAGGAACGTAAACCATTGAAGATGATTGACTTTGGCTGGTTCGCTGGTCAATGTGGAAACGCGGTTCGGACTACCGAGATGCCGCTACTCCGCGACTTTCACTCTAATGATATCGGCTGAACGCTGACGATGGCCCCACGAACTCTCGCCGCACTCTCAACGGTACTTACCTCGGTTGGCAACGTCTCTGAGGCATTGAACGCGTTGAGCCAGGACATCGCCGAGCACGATCGCAATGGAAGCATCGTGCTGTTCATCTACGATGCCCGGCGTGATCTCCTGGCCGAGCGGCTCATGCCGGCGCATGAAGGCATGAGGACGGCGCAGCTCGAGATCGCTCTCGATCATCTTCCGACCGCCATCAGGCGCGCAATTTCCGGCGGAAAACAGTTCGCGGACCTCGGCACCGAGTCCGGCGACTATCAGAAGCTCCTCGGAGTTGGGGCATCCCCCGAAGCGGGCGTGCTATTGTTAAGGGGCCTTCTCGTCGACGGAGAGCTCTCAGCTGTCCTCGCCCTTTCCGAGCCCAAAACCCGATTTGGGCACAGGCTCTCGGAGAAGGTCGCCCCGGCGGTGGATTTGTTCGGGCTGGCTTTCGCGCGACTGGCCGAGCGGCGCGCGCGGGAGGAGGCAGTGCGGACGTTGGAAGAGCTGACCAAGGCGCTCAATGAAGAGCATACTCGTTCCTTGCGGGATCTTCAGCGAAAGCTGTCCGAGGCCCAGGCGGCGCTGAATGGAAAAGGAGCTGGCGACTCGATTCGCGTCACCCAGTTGAAGCGAGCCATCGAGGTAGCCGCGGTCGAGGCACGCGCCACAGCCGAGCGGCTCTCCGCCGTCGAGGAGCAAGTGCGGGTTGCTGTAACGAAGCTCGAGAAAGCTCACGTGCAGCTTCATGCGCAGGGCGAGGCTCTTCAGACTCAGAGCAACATCATTTACAGAGTAGAACAGGCGCTCCGCGACGCGACAGCCGGGCGCGGCGATTCGCGCAAGATTCTGGAAGAGGTGCTCCAGATCGTAGCATCGAAAGAGCAAGCTTCTTCGCTGTAGCCGGTAACGATGAGTGCTCCGACGGCGAACGCGCTTCAGGGCGCGATTCACAAGCTCGCATTCCGGGAGCCCCTCACCGCTGATGACGCCCAGGCCGCCTTCGACATCGTGATGCGAGGCGAAGCGACCGCGGTGCAGGTGGCCGCTTTGCTCTCCGCGCTTCGCGCAACGGGTGAAAGTGCCGAGATCGTAGCCGGGGTCGTGAGAGCGCTCCGCAATGCGATGGTTTCGCTTTCCGCCGAGGACCCTGATGGGCTCGTGGATACCTGCGGAACTGGCGGCGGTGCCGTTGCGACTTTCAACATTTCCACCGCCGCCGCTCTGGTCGCCGCCGGGGCAGGGGTCCGAATCGCGAAGCATGGGAACCGCTCGTTCACGACCCGGTGCGGCAGCGCAGATGTATTGGAGGCTCTGGGTATAGCCATCGAGGTTCCGGTCGCGACGATGGAAGCCTCTCTAAGAGACGCTGGAATTGTTTTCATGTTCGCACCCGTGATGCACCCGGCGATGCGCCACGTGGGGCCGGTGCGTCGCGAGCTGGGAATTCCGACGGTAATGAACATCGTTGGCCCTTTGGCGAATCCTGCCCGCGCCGGACGGCAGGTCGTTGGCGTAGCGGACATCGAACGCGCGCCAATTCTGGCCGGAGCTCTGGCGGCACTCGGCACCACGCACGCGATGGTGGTCTACGGGGAGCCAGGGATGGACGAGGTATCGCCTCTCGGACCGACGCACGTGGTGGAGGTTAGAAACGGCTCCACGACCCGCTGGACCATCCAACCCGAGGACCACGGATTCAAGGGCATAGCGCGCGAGGATCTCGCTGGCAGCGAGCCGGCCGACAACGCGCGGATCATTCTTTCGCTATTGGATGGGCGCGGTTCGGCGGGTGCCAGAGCTGCAACGATTCTCAATGCGGGTGCCGCGATCTACGTCAGCGGGCGCGTGAAGTCATACCCTGACGGACTCGCCGCGGCGAAGAAATCGATCGACTCGGGGAAGGCGAAATCAGTTCTTGAGCGCTTGAGGCACGCGAGCGCAACACCCACGAAGGCAAGAACTTAAACGGTTTACTTCTAGAATCTTCTGAGGACGCCGACAACGATCCCCTGAATCGAGATGTCGTTCTCATGCACGTAAATCGGGTTCATCGTTTCGTTCGCCGGCTGAAGCCGTATCCGGCCGTCGCGCTCCCGATAAAATTTCTTAACCGTTGCCGCTGTGCCGTCGATCAGCGCGATCACCATCTCGCCATTGTCGGCGGTGTGCTTCTCGTTGACGATCACGAAATCGCCGTCGCGAATCTGCTCGTCAATCATCGAGTTGCCACGAACGCGGAGCACGTAGTGGTTGCCGCCACGACGCACCAGATCCTCAGGGACGC
>JALYYH010000179.1 GCA_030946665.1 Gemmatimonadota bacterium | reverse complement strand
CGGTCGAGGCACGCCACGCCGCCACCATTCGGGACATGATCGATCCCGGCTCACGCGCCTTTGCCGGCGACGACGTTGTCGACGAAACGGGACGCGACCGCGCACTGGAACCTTTGGAAGTACTGGCCATGGTTCAGCCGTTCTTCAAATCACGTCTCGTCATCGCTGGCCTCTAGGAGAAACCAATGCAGCCAAAATCATTATTCGAATCGCTCGACCCGGAGATCGGGGAGCGCATAGTCTCGAGACGCGACGCCATCAGAAACGGCGCCGGTACCTCATCCGCGGTGATGGCCGGCCTCGCCCTGGCATCCATACCGGTCGCGCTGGCAGCACTCGCCAGGGACGTGTTCGCGCAGGGCGGCCTGCCGCTCGCGGTCGTCGACGTACTCAACTTCGCCCTCACGCTCGAGTACCTAGAGGCGGAGTTCTATCAGACCGGTGTGGGCACTTCCGGATTGCTGACAGGGAGCGTGAGGGACCAGTTCGACCAGATCCGAAAGCACGAGGTCGCCCACGTCGCGTTTTTGCGCCAGGTGCTCGGGTCGCGCGCGGTATCCAAGCCCGCATTCGACTACACCGGCGGCATGGGAAGAAAGACCGGACCGTTCGCCGATGTGTTCTCCAACCCGGCGACATTTGCGGCGGTTGCACAGGCGTTCGAGGATACCGGCGTCCGCGCCTACAAGGGTCAGGCGGCCAACCTAATGCGGCATGATGCCGTGCTCACGGCGGCGCTACAGATCCACTCCGTCGAGGCACGGCACGCCGCACAGGTGCGGCGCATTCGGCAGCAAAAGGGCTGGATTACCGAAGCCTCTCGCGGAAATCTGCCGGGCATCACCCAGCCGATCTACAACGGCGACGCCAACAAATTCCATTTCATTCTGGCGCAGCCGGGTCACGGCAACAGCATGTCGGAAGCATTCGATGAACCGCTGACGAGTGCCCAGGTGCTGAACATCGTCGGTCCATTCATCGCGAGCCGCGCTTAGCAGGCCAGAGATGAAAACACTCACAACAAATTGGGACACCGCGCCCAGGAGAGCATAAGTGAAGTCACTCACCATATTCGCATTGATATCGGTGCTCGGCGGTATCTCCGGCAAATCCGCCACCGGCCAGGCGCTGGGCCCTCAGCGCCAGTTCGGCGCGCTCGAGCCACTCTACGCTTATACGAGTTTAGATGTCGGCCCGGGCAACAACCGGGTTTCGTTGAAGGGATACGGCGGACGCCTCTGGCTCAATCTCGCCCCCTTTTCCGGGCCCAGCAACAATCTCATTGGCAAGACCACGCTGGGGCTGTTCGCGCTGACGACCCCATCGCAGGGAAACTCCGGAGTGACGTTGCACCAGTACGGCGCCGATGCGGACATTCATTTTGCAGACAGACCGCTCATCGGATTCTTCGACCCCTACATCCTGGTGGGCGGAAGCGCGATTCGGCTCAACGTTGCGGGGGCGAGAACCGGTCTCGCAACCGGCGGGTCGACGCGATTGGCGCTGGCGCCCGGCGGAGGATTGAGGGCTCAGATCCTGAACCGGTTCCAGTTGCGCGGCGAGGCAAAGGATCTCATCATCTTCTCGAACCGGACCG
This sequence comes from Gemmatimonadota bacterium, assembly GCA_030946665.1. The sequence continues at coordinate 4,292 of JALYYH010000179.1, read as the reverse complement.
TCAACGCCGGCAAGAGTCGCACGACCAACAATCTTCAGGTAATCGCGAGTCTCGGGTACACGTTCTAGAAATCCTGCCGGCTCACTCGCCGTAGACGGTAGGTGGGAGGCCGGCGAAGTTTGCCGGTCTCTCTTTTTCTGGCGTTGATAGCTAGTGTCCTACCCTCGTACGGTTCCGCGTCTCGCTTGTGATTACCACATTGATGCACGCCCACGAGATGAGGTTGAACGCCAGAACCAGTAGCGCGGCGACCTGATTCCGGTAGAACATGAATACCTCGGTAAAGCAGATCGAGAGCAGCACCGACCGGTGAAAGAAATGCAGCGCCGTCATTCGCGAGCGGCGAAGCGCGATCACCGCGATGACGACGAAAGTCGAGGGGATTAGTGTCGCACCTAGAAGCAGCCAGGACGAAACTGGAAGGAGGCCATGGATTCCGCCTCGCTGGCCGGAGGCTCCCGCGACGATTCCGCCCGACAAGTCTCGCACAACGATCAACGCGACCGTGGCCGCGTTTACTGCCAGCTGCAGAACGAAAAGCGTGGTGAGGCCGCCCCGCTCGATTAGCGCCGCCAATCCCAATGCCAGGTCGTCATTCCCGGCGATCGCGCCAAGGTATCGGAGCGCTGTCCTGCGCTTCTCTGGCTGAAGATCATTGATGACCGCCTCTTCCAGGTCGCGGACAGCATTGACGAGATATTCTTCCCTGCTGGCCCCGCGCCGCAGCTGAAGATCCCGAAAGGCCAGATAGATGAGGACGAACGTGATGTAGATGATCGCGATCGACGGCTGGTAGAAATAGTCGTTGTCGCGCGTGATGAACTTGCCTATTTCGTCGATGAACGTTCCGAACCCGATTCCGCCGACGAGGGCGGCCCACAGCCGCGTTCGGTTGCCGAGGAAGGAGAGGGAGGCGAGTAGCGCCGCCGCCATCAACAGGCCTCCCCAGAGCATGTGGGCAATGTGAAATCGCGCACCGCCAAGACTTGGATAGCCGGTAATCCGGAGAATGAACCTGATCGCCAGAACCGCCGACACTCCGCCGACGATGAAAAGATCCAGATACCGCGCGGCGCCGAGATCGCGGGGGAAGGCGGAGTGTTTCATTCGAGACGTTAATTCAGCATCTTTGGGGTCGCAACCATGTCACCTTTGATCACGCTGGCTCAGTCGCTCGGCCTGGCCTATCTGTCGGGCATAAGCCTTTACGCGACTGTCGCGCTCCTCGGATTCGCTTCGCGCGCTGGCTGGGTCGGGCCGCTTCCCGGTGTGCTCGGCGGATTCGTAAACCCGTTGGTCATCACCGTCGCCGCAATTCTCGCAGTTATAGAGTTCGTCGCGACGCTCATCCCTGGCGTGGCATCCCTGTGGGAGACGGTTCACACATTAATTCGGCCGCCGGCTGCAGCCGTCCTCGCGGTGGCGACGGCGTGGCACGCCGACCCGTCGCTGGTGCTCGTCGCCGGTCTACTGGGAGGCGGGCTTGGGCTGGCCACGCACGTAACCAAGCTTGGCCTGCGTGTCGCCGTAGATACGTCGCCAGAGCCTGTGTCGAATGGGATCGTTAACACCGCCGAGCTCGGTGTGCTCGCGAGCTTGAGCTACCTGATCTGGCAGCATCCCTTCGCCGCACTCGCAGTCGCGCTGCTACTGCTCATCCTGACGGCGATGCTCGTCCGAATGGTGTGGCGAGCGCTGCGCAATTTCTTTACCGGGCACTGGCGGTCGTTTTTCCCGCACAACGCCGGTAGCTAGACCGCGTTGGCACATCCTCTGCTTTGTCCTGACAATGAACCTGTCGTAACCACTCTACAAAGGAACTTGCCATGACCACCCTAAATAGAACTGCTGTGCTGCTGCTCGCTTCCACAACGTTGGCGCTCAGTGGTTGCGGGAAGAGCGACTACAGCAGCAACAATTCAGCTCCAGCTACGACCGGTTCCACTGTCTCTCAGACGCAGACGGCGACGACGGACTCGACTGCGCCTCGTTACAAGCATCACAGTGTTCTCGGCGGGGCGATTGCGGGCGCGGCGGCTGGTCATGTGCTCGGGAAGCACGCGGTGGCGGGCGCGATTACTGGCGCGGTCATTCAGCACCAGAGAAACAAGCACCAGGCTGCAGGGCGGTAGATACTGGAAAGAGGGAAAGTCGTCTCGACGTTTCCCTCTTTCTACGTACCTAGGCTTTGGATCAGGAATACAACTTCAAGACGACCGCAAAACTGCCGCGCGATATTAAGATTCTGTTAAGAGGTACATCCCTTGCTTTTCGCTCGGGTATGGCCTCGCCACGCGCGATCACGGCTTTGTCGGGGGCCGCTCTAGCTGGCGGGATTGGCGTTGCGGTCTGGCGCGGGTCGACGAGGTCCGTAGATCGTCGGGTGCGTAGGCGGATTCATCCGAGACGATCGGCGGCTCTGACATCCATTGCAAACGGGATAAGTTATTTGGCTGGCCCGCGCACACATCCGTACACCGCCGCCGTCCTCGGACTTCTAATCAACCGAAGAGAGCGTCGCGGCGGCTTCGGGCCGAGTGCGGCGTCACTCGGAGCACTCGCGGTCGATAACGTCACGCGTGTATTCGTCCACCAGCGGCGGCCCCCCATGGCGGGCCGTCATCGCGGGCGCAACCGGTACGGTTATCCGAGCGGCCACACTACGGCGGCAACCGCCATTGCCATTGCCAGCGCGACGGAGATCGAGCCCGGACTGTCAGTCGGTGAGCGGAGGCTGTTATGGAGCGTGGTCACCGCCATCTCCATCGCAGCGGGCTGGTCCCGGCTGTACCTCGACGAGCACTGGATCGACGACGTCGTCGGAGGCTGGATGGCGGGAATTGCTATCGGCCTCGGCTCAGCATCCGTCGTGGAACTCCGCGACTAGAGGTGGCACCTGTTTTGTACCTGGGTAGAAGGCGTAACGCCCAACGTCGGAGAGTCGATTGAGTTCCAGGAGTGCCCCGAACAGCCCCTGCGCGGAACAAACGCCGGAAGCCATCGAGCGGTGGCTACGAGAGGAGATCAAGGTTGGTTCCGAGGTCGCAATCCGCGAGACCCAGGGCGGGCTGCTCAAATACATGCGCGGTCGCGTAGTTCGGGTCGGCAAGGCCATGCTCGAAGTGTTGCGACAGCGACGCGATGGAAGCTACGACCACTCTGGCGAGTCGTTCAATTACTTCGGAAGGCACCGCTGGCATCCAAAAGGGCAGACCCAACTCGTCATTCCGACCCCTGAGGTTCTGGCTGCGTGTGATCAATGCATGACCGACACCGGATTCATGCCGGGGTCGGCGTGGAGCTACACGACTTCCTTCTGAAGGCGCAGGATGGTCTCGTCAGGTGCTTTGCGGAGGCGCGCTCCATCGCTTGACGGGAGCCCTTCCGGGCTCTAAGGTGGCTGACGCTCGATAGCGAGCGAAAAGACAATGGCCGCCATCCTGGGAGACAGGAATGAGACGTCATTCGATTGCGTCGATCTTTTTATCGTCGCTGGTTTTCTGCGCCGCGATGGCGCCACGCGCGCTGATCGCCCAGCAGACCGCGACCGATGATCCTTACGTCTGGCTCGAGGATGTCGACGCCAGGAGGTCGATGGACTGGGTCAACGCTCACAACGCGTCGACCGTCGCGGAACTGACGAGCAGCCCACTATACCAGCCGCTCTACACCCGGATCAAGCAGGTCCTCGACTCGAAGGACCGGATCGCCTACCCAAGCATCGTCGGCGACAAGCTCTACAACTTCTGGCAGGACACCGATCACCAGCGCGGAATCTGGCGCCGTACGAGCATGGCCGATTATCTCGCCGGCAATCCCAAGTGGGAGACGGTGCTCGATCTGGATGCGATGTCGAAGGCGGACAACGTGACCTGGTCTTGGGGCGGAGCGGATTGCCTGGAGCCCGCGAACCGGTACTGCCTCGTCTCACTCTCTCGCGGCGGATCCGACGCGGCCGAAGTCCGGGAGATGGATGTGGTGACTAGAAAGTTCATGGACGATGGATTCAAGCTCTCCCAGAACAAGACGGCGACCGCGTGGGTGGATAGGAACACGCTGTTGGTCGGCACCGATTTCGGGGCGAACAGCTTCACGACGTCCGGATATCCGCGGGTGATCAAGCTGTGGAAGCGCGGCACTCCCCTCTCCTCGGCCACCACCGTGCTCGAGGTTCCGGCAGACCACGTCTCGGCTGGCGCGTACGTCGTCGATGCGGTGGGCCGGAGATACGTCGTCATCAACGACGGCAAGACGTTCTACGAGGGAACGCAGTACCTGTACGACAAGGGCAA
>JALYYH010000174.1 GCA_030946665.1 Gemmatimonadota bacterium | reverse complement strand
CGGCCACGTTCAACAACGACGGCACCAAGATTCTGTTCTCCGATGAATGGGGCGGCGGTGGCCAGCCGAAGTGTCGGGCCACGGACAGGCGTGAGTGGGGCGCCGACGCAATCTTCACCATCGTCGGCGGAAAGATGCAGTTCCAGAACTACTACAAGCTGCCGGCGCCACAGACGCCCCAGGAGAATTGCGTTGCTCACAACGGCTCGCTCATTCCGATCCCCGGCCGCGACGTGATGGTCCAGGCGTGGTACCAGGGTGGAATTTCCGTATTCGACTGGACAGATCCGCGTAATCCGAAGGAGATCGCTTTCTTCGACCGCGGACCGGTGGACTCGACCAGAATGGCGATGGGCGGGTCGTGGTCCGCCTACTGGTACAATGGAAAGATCGTGAGCTCGGAGATCGCGCGTGGTCTGGACATCTTCGAGTTGACGTCGAGCCCGTTCATCTCGCAGAACGAGATCGACGCGGCAAAATCGGTGAACTTCGACTACCTGAATACGCAGGGACAGCCAAAGCTGGTGTGGGCGCCGAGCTTTTCCCTGGCGCGCGCCTACGTCGATCAGCTCGAGCGGTCGAACGGCCTCACCGCCGGTAGGCTCTCCACGGTAAGGCAGTCGTTGACTGCTGCTGAGAGCTTGTCGGGCGGCCAGCGGCGTGTCGCATTGACTCAGCTCGCGGTAACATTGGACGGTGACGCGGCTGGGTCGCGGGATGCGGGGAAGGTGCGGACGCTCGCGGCCTCGGTGCGTGACCTGGCTGCAGCGGGGACGTAGGTCGCCGCCAGGAAGCCGCGGAGAGTTCTGAGAAGCGCCAGTGGGTGCGCAGTCTAGCGCTGACTGGCGCTTTCGTTTCCCGGGCGTGTCGATTTCGGTTTCCGCCGTTCGACGTGTGGGTAGAGACCCACCTGTCCGGGGCTTTTCGGTACGCGCCCCTGAACCTGAAACGGGAAGGAGAACGGAAAAATGCGATTCATGGTGATAGTCAAAGCAGACAAGAACTCGGAGGCAGGTGCTCTTCCCGACGAGAAGCTCCTTGCCGACATGGGGAAGTACAACGAGGAGCTGGTAAAGGCGGGTGTGATGCTCGCCGGTGAGGGCCTCCACCCCAGCTCGAAAGGCGCGCGCGTCAGGTTTTCCGGCGCGAAGAGGACGGTGATTGATGGCCCGTTTGCGGAGACGAAAGAGCTCATCGCCGGCTATTGGTTGTTTCAGGTGAAGTCGAAGGAAGAGGCGATCGAGTGGGTGAAGCGGGCTCCAAATCCGTTTCCAGGGACTGAGTCGGAGATCGAGATTCGCCAGGTTTTCGAGGCTGAGGACTTCGGCGCCGAGTTCACGCCCGAGCTGAGGGAACAGGAGGAGCGCCTCCGAGCCCAGGTGGACTCACAAGCCCGCCGCTGATGAATGGAAGCCCAGGAGCCTCTGTCCCGGAGTTCGTTTGACGCTCCGCGATAAAGGTTTAATCGCGGGGCGTGTCGATTTCCGGGAGTCTGATTCGACGTGTCTGTAGAGAGCAGGTTCCAGCCGGTCAATTCGGTCCGGCCACCGCTCGAGGCATGGGAGGAGACACTACAATGACGTCGATCAGATCGAGAAGTATTGCGCTGTGGGTCGTTCAGGGACTGCTCGCGCTCACGTTCCTGTTCGCTGGCGCGATGAAGTTCGTGATGCCGGTGGCAGTGATGACCAAGGACACACCTTATTTGTCGGGCCTGTTCCTCCACTTCATCGGGGTCGCCGAGGTGTTCGGCGCAATCGGCCTCATTCTCCCCAGTCTCGTGCGGATTCGGCCTGGGCTGACGTCGCTGGCCGCAAGCGGGCTGGTGATTATCATGATCGGAGCGACTGCGGTGACACTGACGACTCCTCAGCCGGCGGGAGCGTTGATGCCGTTGGTGGTCGGGCTCCTTGCTACGTTCGTAGCCTATGGCCGGTGGCGGATGGCACCGATTCGAGTGACGCCGCACCAGGAGGATGGAATTCATGCAGGCGGATCAGAATGGTTACGTCTCGAAGAAAAAACTGTGGACCGGCCGGATCATAACCGGAGTAGTCGTGCTGTTCCTCATCTTTGACGGGGTTACGAAGCTCATGGAGATACCCCCCGTCGTGAAGGGATTCACAGAGCTTGGCTATCCGGTGACACTTTCCCCAGTCATTGGCACGATCCTGCTGGTCTGCGTCGTCGTATACCTGATTCCGCGCGCGTCGGTTCTAGGAGCGATCCTGCTTACCGGATATCTCGGGGGCGCGGTCGCCAGCCAGCTTCGGATCGGCAAGCCGCTCCTCGGATACACGCTCTTCCCGATCTATGTTGCCGTTCTGATTTGGGGAGGATTGTACTTGCGCGACAATCGCGTCCGTGCACTCTTCGCTCCGCCGGTGTCATGAAATACCTGTGCCTGATCTATCTGAACGAGGATGAGCTGTCTGCCATGCCCGAGGGCGATCTGAACTCTCTCAATGCCAGGCATCTGGAATTCAACAAAGGCCTTCGAAAGAGCGGAAACTGGATCGAGGCAGAGGCGCTGGATCCGGGACGGACCGTCAAACGGGTGCGCGTCCGCCAGCGCAAGCCATCGGTCACCGACGGTCCCTTCACCGAATCGAAGGAGCTGGTGGCTGGTTTTTACCTGATCGAAGCGCGCGACATGGACGAGGCAACAGGGATCGCCTCGAGAATTCCAAGTGCCTCTCTCGGGACGGTAGAAGTTTGGCCGACGAGGAAGCTCATCGTCGACGGCATCCCTCGCGACGCATAAACGCAGCGCGATTCGCCGCCAGCCTTGCAACGGCGGAGTAAGATGCCCTGATTGGTACCCGTGACGGCTACCGAAACACACAAGGCGATCGACGCGGTCTGGAGAATCGAATCCGCAAAGCTGATTGCCGGCCTGACGCGCCTAGTGCGCGACGTCGGACTCGCTGAAGATCTTGCACAGGACGCTCTCGTCGCGGCGCTGGAGCAGTGGCCTGAGTCCGGCGTGCCCAACAATCCTGGTGCGTGGCTCATGGCCACCGCCAAACATCGCGCGATCGACCACCTGCGTCGAGGCACTCGCGTCGATCGAAAGCACGAGCAGATCGCACACGAGCTCGACGCCGAGCAGGAGAGATCCGTCCCCGATCTCGATGCAGCGATCGACGATCACGTTGGCGACGACCTCCTCCGACTTGTGTTCATTGCCTGCCATCCGGTTCTTTCCACCGAGGCGCGCGTCGCACTCACGCTTCGCCTGCTCGGCGGACTAGCGACCGACGAGATTGCGCGCGCGTTCCTCGTTCCAGAACCGACGATTGCTCAGCGAATCGTCCGCGCCAAGAAGACCCTCACCGAAGCGCACGTTGCGTTCGAGGTTCCGCGCGGGGAGGAATTCGCCGCCCGCCTCTCCTCGGTGCTCCAGGTCATCTACCTCGTCTTCAACGAAGGCTACTCCGCGACTGCCGGCGACGACTGGATGCGTCCGGCGCTCTGTGAAGACGCGCTGCGACTCGGCCGAATCCTCACCGGGCTTGTTCCGAAAGAGCCGGAGGTACACGGCCTCGTCGCGCTGATGGAGATCCAGGCCTCGCGTACACGGGCGCGCACAGGCCCGAAGGGCGAGCCAATCCTTCTCCTCGATCAGGATCGCGCGCGCTGGGATCACGTCCTCGTCCGGCACGGTCTGGCTGCTCTCGACCAGGCGGAGAAGTTGCGCGGCTCGCTCGGTCCCTACGCGCTGCAGGCCGCGATCGCCGCATGTCACGCCCGCGCGCCCACAGCGGAGGAGACGGACTGGGCTCGCATCGCCGCGCTCTACGACGCGCTCGCGGCGATCACACCGTCGCCGGTGGTCGATCTGAATCGTGCGGTCGCGGTGGGAATGGCCTTCGGGCCAGCCGCCGGCCTGGAGCTAGTCGATGCCTTGCGCTCGGAACCGACCTTGAAGACCTATCACCTTCTCCCGAGCGTGCGCGCGGACCTGCTCCTGAAGCTTGGGCGCTTGAATGAGGCGCGCGCGGATTTCGAGCGCGCCGCGGGACTGACCCGAAACGCGCGGGAGCGCCAGCTACTGCTCGAGCGCGCGGGGTCCTGTGCGCGGGGAGCCGCGCCCATCAGGGCGAAATAAGAACAAGGTGCGTCCTGTCCGTCTCAGGCGAAGCGTTTGAGGGACCGCTCCCGCGCTTTGCGCATCTCTTCTTCGCGATTTCGCGGCGGCGCATTTGTTTGAAGCGAATGAACCAGGCGGTGCGCGGCCGCGGCTACCTCTTCGACGGCCTGATTGAACGCGGCCTCGTTCGCGCGCGAGGGCTTGGTCGCTCCGCTCAATTTTCGCACGAATTGAAGCGCCGAAGCGCGAATCTCATCGCCGGTGGCGGGCGGCTCAAAGTTGGCCAGCGTCTTGATGTTTCGGCACATGATTTATTCCCTCACCTGAGTGGACCGGACACCTACGATAATCACAGCGCGGCCAGAAATGTAAGGCGGCGAAGAGCCAGAACGCATGGTGGGGTCAGGTCCAAGCGAGACGATTGATGTCGGCCATCTCCAGCACGTGGGTCGAGTACCCGTTGCGTGCGACCGCAATCATCGCGCGCCCGAGCTTTTCGGTCGTTGTAACCATCGCCGGCGCTACCCGCTTCAGGATGGGATAAATCGGCTTGGCGACTGCGTAGATCACGTTGTACCAGCGCGTCGACGACCGGATTCCGTGAAGGGGAATGACGGCGCCGGGTCGAAACATGTAGGCCGCTCTGAAGGGCAGCGAAAGCAACGCGTTCTCGGTGCGTCCCTTTACTCGCGCCCACATCACCCGGCCTCGCTCGCTGCTGTCAGTGCCGGTGCCTGACACATAGATGAAAGTCATGTCGGGACTCGTCCGCAACAGCGTCTTGGCCACGCCAAGCGTAACATCGTATGTCGCTCGTGCGTATCGCTCCTCCGTCATGCCGAGCGCCGAAACCCCGGCGCAGAAGAAGCAGGCGTCGAATCCGGTCAGTTGAGGCGCCAGCGAATCGAGCGCCGCGAGATCGGCGTGGACGATCTCGCTCAGTTTCGCGTGCTTCTGCCGGGTGGCGCGTCGGCCAACGGTGACTACCGTCGTCACCTCCGGATCGACAAGGCACTCGCGCAACACGCCCTGGCCGATCATTCCGGTCGCACCAAACAGGAGCACCCTCATGGGTATCGGTTATCGCTCGGGGCCGCCGGAATCCATGGTCGCAGTCGCGGCAGCACTCGCGGAACGTGACGACAATACTCGAGATACGGTTCGCCGAAACGGCGCTTAAGCTGTGGCTCCTCGACCAGTGGGATGTAAAGGAGGTTGATGAGCAGAAACGCGAGCGCCCACTGTGCGAGCCCAACGGACAGAAGCACCAGCGCCTCTCCGCACAGCACGAACAGCACACCTGATATCATGGGATTGCGGACGTAGCGGTACGGTCCGCGAAGCACGAGCCGGCGAGGCGGATCCCAGGGCGCGAGCGTGCCCTCGCCCTCCGCGGCGAACCGGCGGAGCGAGTGAAAAAAGAGCGAAACTCCGATCAGAAGGAGGCAAAGGCCGGCGAATTGTCCGAGCTGGCCCGGAAGGCTGTGGGCCAGCGCCCGGTGCAGATCGTCGTGCCGCGCCAACCAGAGAGGGACGACGACTGCGACGACGAACGGGAGAACCGCGATGGCAAGAAAGTGGCGAATCAGCATCAACAGCTGGGCGTCCGTTTGCCGAATGTCGTTCAAGCTTCGAGCGCCGAGCGTTCAGGCGCAAGGGCGCCTATTTCTTTCGCGTCGAATCCGTTGACTCCTGCCTGTCCAGCATGAGGTTGGCCACGATCTGCTTCAGCTTATGATTCTCGTCCCGCAGGTCCAGAACCTCACGTGACTCGCTCCCGACGGCGCGCTCGAATTTGTCGCGCCAACGGTAAAAGGTCGTCTGTGTGATCCCCAGCTTACGACATATCTGCACCGCGGGCGTTCCGGCTTTGACTTGCTGAAGCGCCTGCAGGATTTGGTCTTCAGTGAATCTGCTTGGCCGCATCTGTCGATCCTCCATCGATGCGTTCCATGATCGAAGATCTACCGGGCTGGTAGGGCGTGCCCGGTAGATCTTCGGTGGGCTGATATCCAGCCCGAGCTGACATTTGAATTCTTGTCTACTGTGTTGTGACCGCAGCGCTGCTGGAACCGGACGGTCGTCCGGCTCCAGCTGGCGCCCACTCTATGGCAGAGTGATGACGTTATTGTTCCCGAGCGTCACGGCGCCATTTCGGGCCAGCGCGCGTCCAGTCAGCGTAACGTTGTCGTTGAGCGTGATGCTCGACAGCGCGATGACATTGCCCTGCCACTGCGAGCCGACGCCGAGCGTGGCCGAGCTTCCAACCACGAAGTACACGTTCCTGGCCAATGCGCCGTTGATCAGGATGATATTGCCGGCTGTGGTGAGCGTGGTGCCGGCCTGGAAGACGAAGGTGGAATTCGCATTCCCACCGCCATCCAGCGTCAGATTGCCCGTGACCAGCATCGAGCTCGGAGAGCAATAGACGCCTGACGCCTTGGTCGTGCCGCCGATGTTGACCGTCCCGACGACGTTCGCCGGCGGGCATGGCAGACCCATCAGCGTATTGTACGCCTGGGTGAGGTCGAGCTGCGCCTGCGCTGCGACTGGGTCGGCGATGTGCTGATTACCATTGACCACGCAGGGTCCGAAGCCGGTGATCGCGTTACCCGGGCTGATGCCAACGTCGGCATTGACGATGCCGCCGGTGACGCAGGTGACAGTAGATCCCGCCAGAATTCCGAATGGTGCCGCCGCCCCGAGATTCACGATTCCTGCTGGCGGCGGTGGCGGAGGTGTCGTGGTAACGTTGACCGTCGCATTGCCCGAGACGGAGCCTTGGGTGGCCTGGACGGTGTTGGAGAACGTCCCAGCAGTTGGACCAGCGGTGAAGGTTGCCGTTTGTCCGGTGGTACCAGGCGGGAATGTCCCGCCGCCGTTCACGACCGTCCAGGTCGGGTTGATCGCAACGACGTTGCCGGCTGCGTCTCTACCGACCGCGGTAAAGAGCTGCGTGGTATTTACCTGAACCGTGGCCGGATTCGGCGTTACGGTAATTGTCAGGAGCGCTCCGGGGGTGACCGTGACCGTCGCACTGCCAAAAATGCTGCCGCTGGTAGCCCTGACGGTGTTCGCGAAGGTGCCTGCTGTGGTACCCGCTGTGAACAAGCCCGTGCTGGAATTGATGGTGCCGCCACCGGCAACGATCGACCAGACTGGCGTGATAGCGACGACGTTGTTGTTGGCGTCCCTACCGACCGCCGTGAACTGCTGCGTCGCATTCATTGCCAGCGTTACGGGGTTCGGTGTCACCGTAATAGTCACTAGCGCGCCTGGCGTGACGACGATCGTTGCATTGACCGTGATACCGCTACACGTCACCGCCACAGTGTTGGTGAACGTTCCCGCCACTGTACCAGCGGTGAACAATCCCGCCTGGGTAATAGTCCCGCCACCTGCGACAACGGCCCAAGTCGGGTTTGGAATCGCGAGGATGTCCCCGGCGGCGTTCTTCGCCTGCACGGTGAACTGCTGCGTTCCGCCCGCCGCCAGAGTTGCCGAAGTCGGTGAGATTGTGAGCGACGTGACGACGCCCGGCTCGCTGCTGCTCTTGCACCCCGCCGCGATCACTCCTGCGAACGTGACCGCTACGAGAACTCGTGCGATCCGCGCGCGTTGAGCGAACGTTCGTAGAGCGCGGGTTACGTTGACACTTTTCATGCGAACTCCTCCTGACTTGATGCGTGTGAACGCGACCGGGCGCGACGCGTCCTTGTTCGCGGGATATTCCAGCGGTGGTTCGCCCGGCGTTACGATCACGCCCGGGCGATGCTTTGAGGTTAGTACACGCCATTTTACTCACCTATCACCCGAATGGGTGAAAGAGGGCGTACTCCTTTTGGGTGGTAGGCAGGGGGGACCATTGCCCAGTTCGGTCCCGAGGGCCGACCTGGGTCCAAGCCCGCGAGGTTCCGTTGCGTGTCGCCTGAGGCGGGTGGCGCCCGACCGCCAAGTGCAAGGCGAGCCAACTAATGGACTAACTGTTGAATGGTGTTGGCACGCCCGAGCAATCGCGGCGCTAGTCGTCCTGATTGTGCGCGTAGGCGGCGATCTGGAGCCGCGTATGAAGACACAACTTCTCCATGATGTTGCGCACGTGACTCTTCACTGTGTCGGTCGCGACGCTGAGCCGCTGCGCTATTTCCTTGTTGCTCATACCGGCCGCGATAAGACCGATCACCTCGCGCTCCCGCTGCGTCATGCGAACTGACTCGAAGGCCGCCGCCTGGCCTCGCTTGACGGCCACCCTGGCGATCTGTGAGAACAAGGTGCCCGTCATCGGTGGCGGCAGGACGCGCGCACCATCCGCGACAGATCGGATGGTGCGCACGAAATCGTCGAAGCTGGCGTCCTTCAGTATGAAACCGGCCACGCCGGCATTTACGAACTCAGCGATCTCCTCGTGCATCGGAAGAAGATCCATTACGATGACTCTTGCGTCAGCGATCTCCTTCTTTACCGCTTCGGCCAAACGCAGGGAGTTCTTGTCCTGCAGGCCGACGTCGAGAAGAATTACCCGAGGATTCGTCTCCTTCAGCATCCCACCCTCGAGGCTGGTTGCAGCGAGCACCACTTTCACGTCCGGGAGCTCGTTGAGCATGTCCGTTATGCCTTCGCGAACGAGGCGATTATCCTCGATGATGGCAACAGTAATCATGTTCTGGCGATTTGTTATTTCGCGCGGTTCCCGCCACCGGGAAATACCACGTCGAATAGTGCGTAGATAAACGAACCTTCTTCGAGACCAACTCCGCAAAAGTCGGACTACGTCCTGGATTTGGGAGCTGGACGCTGGGTGAGCAGGTTACCGAGCGCGTCCAGCCGATCCGACCACTGCTGCTTTAGACGCTCCGCTGTCTGCCGGTCAGCGAGTTTCGTATGCTGCACCGCGACAGAGCTCTTCGACTTGCCTTTCGCCAGGAATCCGACTGCGATGATGCTGTCGTCCGTCCAGTTCAGCCGCATCGATTTCGGTGCCGTGGCGGTCCGCACCTTTACGCCGGTCCCGTTCAACCAGCGCCGGCGTGTGCGAGCGTTCGCCCACGCATCAAACAGCGTCGTCACCGGGACATCGAACGTTCGGGACTTGCTCGTCTCATAGCTGCCGTCCCGCCGCTGCCCGCGAGCCCGCAACCCTTTGATGCGCTCGTACCCGACGGCGACCGTCTGCGACCACCATCCGTCGATCTTCTACTTTTCATTCACCAGCGCCGCGATCTCGCGATGCGACATCTGCCCGGCGCCACTCCGGTCGAGCGCATTAACCCAGCGCTCCCAGGTGCATCCCGTCTTTGCTTTCACCTTTTCGTCGCTCATGCCGGCAACTGTCGCGTGGTTCGTCGAGCTGATCGCCCGTGACTTGGGCTTGTTGATGTGCGCGAGGGCGGCGGTGTAGGCTTCGCCGGTCTTCCTCATACGGGCGCGCACCAGGCGCTTGAGATCCTTGTTACGTGGCATCGTCTTTTCTCCTTTGGATGCACCACGGATCTCTCCCCAGCAGCGCTCCGTGGTGATGCAAAGGCTGACGAACCAATCCGGGAGTGTTCCCCCCTTTGCCTCTCACCTGACTCCGGCTGGGGCAGAGTCTCAAGAGGTTCGGCGCGGATTGTCGCCGCCAAAAATGATGTTGTGTTCGGATTACGCCGTCAAGGCGTGTAAGTGAGGCGGCTGTAGCCGTTACGCGCATCGTCGCGGTCAATGCTGTTCACCACTTCCGCCTCCCGTTAAATTCAAGGCGTAGCCCCAACCTGTCCATGAAGCAACTATGCCCGATAAATCGCGCACTCCCGTAATCGTCGGCGCCGCCCGAACTCCGATTGGAAAATTCCTCGGCGCGCTTTCGTCCCTCAGTGCGCCTGAGCTCGGGGCGATCGCCATCCGCGAAGCGCTCAAGAGGTCCAAGGTTCCTGTTGAGGATGTGAATGAAGTCATCATGGGCCACGTCATCCAGGGCGGTACCGGACAAGCGCCGGCGCGACAGGCAGCGCTCAAAGCCGGACTTCCACCCACGGTGTCGGCGGTCACCGTCAACAAAGTCTGCGGATCCGGACTCAAGGCGGTGATGCTCGCTTCACAGGCAATCAAGGCTGGTGATGCACAAGTCATCATCGCTGGCGGACAGGAATCGATGTCCAACGCCCCCTACTATGTCTATGGCATGCGCAGTGGCGTCAAGCTCACCGATCAGAAAATGGTCGACGGCATGATCAAGGACGGTCTCTGGTGCGCGTCGTGTGATGTCCACATGGGCAGTCACGCCGAGTATACGGCGAGGAAAGCGGAAGTGACGCGC
>JALYYH010000160.1 GCA_030946665.1 Gemmatimonadota bacterium | reverse complement strand
GTCCACGACAACCTTGCCATTTGCAGTTCCGTCGACCGCGGGAATGAGAAGTTCGCCGGCGGGAAGCCACGTGGCCGCCGCCGCCGATCCGCGCTTCACTTGCTCCGCCGTGAGCGCGCCGTCGGATATCATCGCGCGGTCTGCGTTCAACGCAAAGCTGACGTTGGTGCCATTGGGCGCAGTGATGGTAACGACTTTTCCGTTCTCGATTGTGCGGCGCATAGATTCCGCGGTCGTTCTCAGCGATGCGGGACTGACGCTCGCCGCCTTCCAGAATGCGCTCGCCATCATGGACTGAGACACACCGAGCCGGCGCGACACAGTGGCGGTGGGGTAGAGTCCGTTACCCAGGTTCACGAAGCGGACATTCCGTCCGTAGTACGCTTGATTGTTTGGCTCGCTCGCCTTCGCTCGCGCGGCTGTTCGCGTGACCGGAACACCCGCGAGGAGCCCTTCGGCTTCGCCGACATCCAGGGCAATCTGGACGTCGAAGTTATCGACGAAGATCTTGCCGATGGGCGATGTGACATTGTCGTATGTGGCCGGGACGTCGTCATATGATCTGCGCGTGAGTCGATCACTCCAAATCGTGATCAGAGGGTGCGCGCCGACTTTCATCACTTCAACCGCGATGTCCTCGAGTAGCGGGGCATCACGTACGCTGCCCGAGACGAGAACCTTGTCTCCGGTTTTTACCATGCCCGCCTGGACGAGGTTTCGGGCGACATTCTGTGAGTTTCGGGGTTGGGCGCCTGCCGTCGTGCTGGCGACAAACATTATCGCTGCGATCGTGCATCGAAGCCGCGTGGCTCTTAGCATATTCACCTCCCGCGAGTGGACGCGAGGTAAAAGGGTGGGCGGCGAGAGCTAGCGAGCGCGCCAGTTCGAGCCCGGAGATTCAGATCGCAAACATATGAACGCAGAGTTGGCTCGGCAATAGAGCAGAGGAAAACGCCAATCGAGATCAAGTAGCTTCTCGATCGACCTCCGCAATTCGGCGCGCGGCGAGGCGCGGATCGATCACCGGCGCGACATCCTCGTCCGATTGAGCGAGCGCGAGCCTAGCCCGCTCCACCACTCGCTCGCCGCCCGGGACCAACTCTCCGAACTCGATTTCCGCCCTACGACAGAACCGCTCCTGGCGGGCGCGGTCTTCCATCTCCAGCGGAAAACCGAGGTTGTGCAGGCGTGCGTGCATCGCTTCGTGGAGGATGGTTGCTCCGACTTCCGCGTCCGAAAAGTTCGGATTCACCGAGAACGTCAGCTCCACCAGACACGCCTTCTGCTCGTGGAAGTAAGCTCCGCGGCACGCGAAGCGCTCGACGAGGATGTACGCGAAATCGCGTTGAAGATGGCGGAAGTGGTGCGGGACGTACCGTTGAATGAGGGCGAGTGTACGGTCAATGCGCGCGAGCGCGTCGTTGGTGTCGATGTCTGGCCGCGTGTTGTTGACGACAACTGGAATGCCTCGCACCAGGTGACGCGACACCCTGGCGTCGGGCTTCTGCTTGCCGAAGAGGCGAATCAAGTCGGACAACATGTCAGCGCCTTCAATTTAGTCTCGTCCGGAGCCATATTTGTGAACCGATGACTACGAAAAATACGACGGTCCTCGACGCCCGGGCCGTCGAGCGCACCTTGAAGCGCATGTCGGTGGAGATTGTCGAGCTCAACCACGGCACGGACGATCTGATCATTGTTGGAATCCAACGCCGGGGCGTTCAGCTCGCCGACCGACTGGTGAAGATGATCGAAGGTGGAGAAGGGGTAAGCGTGCCTCAGGGGTCGCTCGACATCACGCTCTATCGAGATGATCTGCAGACCGTAGGCCCACGACCTGTTGTTGGTCCGACCTACCTGCCGTGGGACCTCGACGGAAAGCACATCGTCATCGTCGACGACGTGCTCTACACGGGGCGGACGGTCCGCGCTGCGCTCGATGAGCTCGCGGATTTTGGAAGACCTGCGGCGATCTCGCTCGCCGTTCTGATCGATCGCGGCGGGCGCGAGCTTCCCATCCATGCCGACGTCGTCGGGAAGAAGATCGACGTGGGAGAAGACGAGCGCGTGGACGTAATGGTGGCCGAGCTGGATGAGCGCACCGAGGTCGTTATCGTGCCCAAGTCCGCGGCGTGACGGGGACACTCGGCAAAGATCTCCTTGGCCTCGAGTCGCTGACGGGCGACCAGATTCGACTCATTCTCGACACCGCCGAGCCGTTCAAGGAAATCAGCGAGCGCGCGATCAAGAAGGTGCCCGCTCTTCGCGGATCGACGATAGTCAATCTCTTTTTCGAGAACTCGACACGCACGCGAATCTCTTTCGAGTTTGCGGAGAAGCGACTCTCTGCCGACACAGTGAACGTCTCAGCGTCGGGGTCGAGCGTCTCGAAAGGCGAGACACTGGTCGACACTGCGCGCAATCTCGAGGCGATGCGAATCGACATGGTGGTCATTCGCCACTCCGCATCCGGGGCCGCCCAATTTCTGGCTGAGCGGATTCAATCCAACGTCATCAACGCCGGGGACGGAACACACGAGCATCCGACCCAGGGCCTGCTCGACATCCTCACGCTGCGCGACCGGCTCGGCGATCTCAAAGGCCGACGCATCTGCATCTGCGGTGACATTCTGCACTCGCGGGTGGCGAGGTCGAACATTTGGGGGCTGAAAAAGCTGGGAGCCGAGGTGGCAGTGTGTGGACCACGCTCGCTTCTGCCGAATGCGATCGACGAATTCGGTGTTCGCATCTTCGACCGAATCGAAGAGGCGATCGAATGGGCGGAGGCCCTCAACGTGCTCAGGCTTCAGTTCGAACGGATGACGGCTGGCTACATACCATCGGCCCGCGAATACAACCGGGTTTTCGGTATCTCGCGCGAGCGGCTCGATCGCGCGAAGCGTGACATTCTGGTCTTGCATCCGGGCCCGATGAATCGCGGAGTGGAGATCGACTCCGATGTCGCGGATGGCCCCCACAGCGTCATCCTCGACCAGGTCACCAACGGGGTCGCGGTGCGAATGGCCGTCCTCTACCTGCTGGCGGGCGGAAAACCCGAGCTCGCTGAAGCGGCGAAGGGCGGCAGTGGACGCGGACGTGAGCACGGAGAGCGGGATTGAAGCCGATTCTTCTTCGTGGCGGCACGCTGGTAGATCCGTCCCAGCGGGTTAACGAAGTCGGTGACCTGCTCATCTCCGACGGCGAGATCGCTGGTTTTGGTCGATCAATCGACGCTCCCGACGACGCCGAAACGATCGACTGTGAGGGGCTGATCGTCTCGCCGGGCTTTATCGATGTACACTGCCACCTTCGTGAGCCGGGACGTGAGGACGTCGAGACAGTTGCGACCGGTGCGCGAGCCGCCGCCGCGGGTGGGTTCACCGCCGTGTGTGCGATGCCGAACACGGATCCCGTGACTGACAACCAGGCCGCGGTCGGGTTCATCGTCCGTCAGGCACAGAGAGCTGCGGCGGCGCGAGTGTATCCGATCGGGGCGATCTCGGTGGGACAGGAGGGCAAGGTCCTCGCAGAGTTCGGGGAAATGGTCGGAGCCGGGGCGATCGCCGTGAGCGACGACGGCAAACCGGTAGCGAGCGCCCAGCTGATGCGAACGGCCCTCGAATACGCGCGCACGTTCAAGATTCCCGTGATCGACCACTGTGAGGAGCCGACGCTGGCAGCAGGCGGAGCGATGAACGAGGGGATCGTCAGCGCGCAACTGGGACTCAAGGGCGTTCCCGCGGAGGCGGAAGAGATCATGGTAATCCGGGACATCCTGCTCGCGCGCCTGACCCGAGGACACGTTCATCTGGCTCACATGAGCACCAGGGGTTCGGTGGAGCTGATTCGTTGGGGAAAGGACCGCGGCATCAACGTCACCGCGGAGGTCTGTCCTCATCACCTGTCGCTCACCGAGGAAAGCGTGCGGGGATACAACACGAATGCCAAAATGAATCCGCCGCTTCGAACCGCTGACGACGTTGACGCCTTGAGAGAAGCGGTGAAGGACGGCACTATCGATTTGATTGCGACCGACCACGCGCCCCACCACTACGACGAGAAGGAACGGGAGTTCGCCGACGCACCCAACGGCATCGTCGGACTGGAAACCGCGCTCGCGGTTATCGTGACCAATCTGGTCGAGAAGGGTTACCTCCGTTTTTCGGATCTCGTGGAGCGCATGTCGTGCGCGCCTGCGCGAATCTTCAATCTTCCCGGCGGATCGCTGAAGCGAGGATCAGCGGCGGACGTGACTGTCTTCGATCCTTCGACCAAGTGGAACGCCGATCCGTCCCGGTTTCTGTCCAAAGGACGGAACACTCCCTATGCCGGAATGCCCCTGACCGGCCAGGCTGCTTGTACTATTGTGGCTGGGTCGGTCGTCTATCGATCGGGGATTTCCGCCCGCGGTCGGGAGAGCATGAATCGAATCAGGGGATGATGCACGATGGCTGAGAGGGATCCGGTCTCGCTGGACGCGC
>JALYYH010000149.1 GCA_030946665.1 Gemmatimonadota bacterium | reverse complement strand
GTCGTCACGCCGCCCCGCGCACCGGCGCGCGTTCCCGAGCGATAATCGTCCGCTGAGACCGTACCGCAAAAAGGCAGCTCGAGGTGAACGTGAACGTCGAGGACGCCCGGGATGACGTGATGCCCTTCGGCGTCAATCACTTTTGTCGATTTATCGGCGTCGAGATTCACGCCGAGCGCCGCGATCTTCTCCCCGGAGATTCCGACGTCTCCGGTAAAAGTGCCGGCAGGGGTAACGACATTCCCACCCTTGATGATCCGGTCGAGTCGCACCGATCGAGTACCCCTCTCCTCTGTTAGTGCGCGGCCGTGGTGAGCGCGCGATCCAGCACGTCGAGCGTGAAGTCGGCGTCCTCGGCCGTGATGCACATCGGCGGCTTGATCCGCAAGACGTTCCCGTCGAGGCCGCCCTTGCCAACCAGCACACCCATCTCTCTCGCGCCTTCGAGGACCGCCAGGGTTTCCTGCTTCGCTGGCTGCTTCGTGCTCCGGTCACGAACCAGCTCCACGCCGAGCATCAGTCCCATGCCGCGCACGTCACCAATCAGTTGGTGGCGCTTCATCAGCTCGCGGAATCCGTCCTTGAGCCTCCTCCCGAGCACGCGCGAATTCTCCTGGAGTCCGCCCTCGTCGATGACATCCAGAACTGCGAGACCCGCCGCCATGCAAACGGGATTGCCTCCGAACGTGTTGAAGTGAATCCGCTGAGTCAGCGCCTCAGCGATCTCCATCCGCGTCGTCACCGCTGCGAGTGGTACACCGTTGCCGATTCCCTTTGCCATGGTGACAAGATCGGGAATCACATCGAAGTTTTCGAAGCCCCAGAAATGGTCGCCCGTGCGGCCGAAGCCCGTTTGCACTTCATCGGCAATGCAAAGCCCTCCGTGCTCGCGCGTGATTCGGTACGCTTCGGTCAGGTAGTTCCGCGCGCCGTACGTCGCTCCTCCGACGCCCTGGATTGCTTCGGCGATGAACGCCGCGATCTTTCCCGGCGTCGAGTAGCGAATGATCCCGAGAATGTCGTCGGCGCTCTTGGCTGCGATCTCTTCCGGCGTTCCCGAGAACTGACTGCGATATGGATCCGGACTGACGGCGTGATGAACGCCCAGCGCGCCCGGCACCGGATACTTCCAGGTGCTGTGCGATGTAAGCCCCATCGCGCTGGGCGACCCGCCGTGATACCCGTTGCGCAGGGCGATGACATCGCTGTTGCCGGTGTACAGCCGCGCCATCGTGACGGCCAGGTCGTTCGCCTCGCTGCCATCGTTCACGAAGTAGGTGACGTCGAGGCCCTTCGGCATCTTCGACGCGAGCTTCTTCGCCAGCAGCGGAAAATTGGGATGCAGGTAGATCGTCGTCGCGTGCTGCAGCGTTTCCACCTGCTTCTCGATTGCGGCAACGATCTTTGGGTGACAATGCCCGCACGACACGGTGACGATGCCGGCAAACATGTCGAGGTATCGCTTTCCGGTTTCGTCGAACAGCCACTGCATGTGCCCTTCGACGATGAGCAACGGCTCGCCGTACAGCGTGAAGACCGCCGGATTCGTGTACTTCTTCCGCATCGCCAGAACTTCTTCACGCGATGGGCCCGTGTACTTCTTTGGCTCATGGTCGCACGGCGGCATCTCCAGCCGCGCGGATTTCAGCCGCTCCCCCTTGCTCGGCGCGGCACGATCGATCGTCGGTGAAGTACGGGCGACCGTCACGAGCTATGCCCTCACTACGATCTCGTCGGGCTGTGGCGACGCGTAGCCTTCCACGCTTTCGTAGCCCGAGTGATAGTCAGCCGTATCGGGGCGCCTGATCTCCGACTGGAGAACGATTCTGTCGCGGCGAATGCCGCGGAAATCCTCGACGGTGGTCCAGCCATCCTTGGCGTGGTCTTCGATGAACCTGTCGAGCCCCGAAAGGAGACGCTTGATTACGTTGGGGCCGACCGCCTGGTCGAGCATTGCGGCGGTGCAGACCTGCACGGTCCCGCAACCAAGCAGGAAGTACGACGCGGCCTGATTGAAATCGGAAACGCCACCGATTCCGGAGAACGCGCGATCAGGAAATGCCTTTGTAAGCGATGCCATCTTCGCCAGCGACAGCGGGAGAATCGCCGGCCCGCCGAGTCCGCCACTCGACACCAGGCCGTCGACGTTGATCTCGAATTCCAAAGTCTCGGGATCGATGAGCGGGATCGATGGGAAAGTGTTGGACGAAACGATCGCGTCCGCGCCGCCGCGGAAGCAAGCTCCCGCCTCTACCACGATGTCCGCGGTGGCGGGAGTGAGCTTGCACCAGACGGGAACCTTCGCCACTTCCTTCACCGCCTCTGTAACCACCGAGCAGAGCCCCTGGTCCTTGCCGATGTTGGATCCCATGTCACGGCGATCCATGTGCGGACAGGAGAAGTTGAGCTCGAGTCCGTCCGCTCCTTCCCCCTGCGCGGTCTCTGCCAGCTCCTGCCAGTGCCTCAGCTCCTTGTCGTTTCCCGAGCCCGCCATGATGGAAACAATCAGCACCTTGTTCGGGAACGCGTCCTTGATTCGACGAATGCGCGGCGCCCACCATTCGAGAGTCTTGTCGGAGATGAGCTCCCAGTTCCACGACGAGTGGAGCGCCGCGCCAGGCCTCTTCTTCATCGACACGTTCGCGTCATCGGCCGTCGTGCGCATGAACTTCGCCTTTGCGCCATAGACGTTGACGACTGGATGCAGCCCGATCGTCTTTGTTACTACGCCACCCCATCCCGCCTCGAAGGCGCGCGTAATGTTCGATTCTGATTCAGTCGGTGGGGCCGACGAGAGCAGAAAGGGATTCTCGAACTTGAGCCCGGTGAATGTCACGGAACGATCGACGCTCATACAACCTCCTCAGGACATCCAGTTGGTTCCAGCTTCCGTGTTCCACTTGGTCGTCATCTTCTTCGCCTGCGTCCAGAATTCGATCGAGCCTCTGCCCGTGATGTCGCCGACTCCGAACTTCGAGTCGTTCCACCCGCCGAATGAGAACGGCTCGCGCGGGACGGGAACCCCGACGTTCACACCAACCATTCCCGCGCTCGCGTGCTCCATGACGTACCGCGCCGTTCCGCCGCTCTCGGTGAAGACCGATGCCGCGTTTCCGTAGGGCGATGCATTCTCCACCTTGAGCGCCTCGTCGACATCCTTCGCGCGGATGATCACCAGCACGGGCCCGAAGACCTCCTCCTGTGCTATGCGCATCTCCGGAGTTACGTGGTCGATTATCGTCGGACCGATGAAGTAGCCTTTCTCTTTCCCCTTCACCACCGTGCGGCGACCGTCCACCAGGACCCTCGCGCCGGCTGC
>JALYYH010000148.1 GCA_030946665.1 Gemmatimonadota bacterium | reverse complement strand
CTGTTCCCCTGGTGGGGCGCGCCCCCGTCTTCGCGATCAGTCTTCCCGGATCGTGCGGGAGAGTGGTCGTACGCCACAACATGCGCGGGGGTTGGGTGGCAAAGATCAGCAAGGACCTCTTTGTGCTCCCAACGCGTGGGTTTCGGGAGCTGCTTGCATCGCTGCGCTTGAGAGCGAGCGGCGTAAGCACACCGGAGGTCGTAGCCTACGTTTCTTATCCGATGAACTGGATCCTGAGGCGGTCTGACGTAGCGACGAGGGAGATAACGAACGGGCACGACCTGTCAGTGGCGCTTGCCAAGGTAACCGATCACGATCACCGAGTGATGGTGCTCGATGCGATCGTCAAGTTGCTGCGCGCGCTGACACACGCAGGTGCTCACCATCCAGATCTCAATTTGAAAAACGTGCTTCTCACCGCCGGCGACGGCGAAGGGCTCGACGCGCACGTACTCGATGTGGACCGGGTTCGCTTCAGCTCCCCAGGCTCCCCACTGGTGGCCAAGGCGAATCTCGACAGGCTCATTCGCTCGTTGCGCAAATGGCGCGACAACTTCGAGCTCCCCTACTCCGCGGAGGACGAGGAGTACCTGCGTCTGCGGAGCAGCGAGTGAGCGCTGCGGCGTCGGCGAACGTTCCCACCAACATATGTATGGTGATGATGAGCGCCGTCGGCGATGCGGTGCACGTGCTTCCGGTGGTGAACGCTCTCAAGCGAGCGAACCCGCGAGCGAGAATAACCTGGGTGCTTCAGCCAGGTCCCGCGTCGTTGGTTCGCGGCCATCGCTCGCTGGACGAGATAATCATCTTTGACCGCTCCCGCGGCTGGCGTGCGTTCGCTCAAGTGCGCTCCGAGCTCGCCCAGCGCAGCTTCGATCTCGTGATCAACCTGCAGGTGTACTTCAAGGCGGGGCTCGTGACGGCCTTCGCGCGAGCTCCGGTGAAGCTTGGCTTCGATCGCTCGCGGGCGCGCGACTTCAACTGGCTGTTCACGAACAAGAAGATTCCGGCGCATCCCGTTCAGCACGTCCAGGATCAGTATTTCGAATTTCTCTCGGCCCTCCGTGTGTCTGCGGAGCCAGTGGTCTGGGATCTCGGACCTTGGCCCGACGAGCGCGGGTGGCAGCGCGAGTTTACTTCTTCGATCGATCGGCCGATTGCATCGATCGTAGTCGCTACCAGCAAGCCCGAGAAGGATTGGATACCGGAGCGTTGGGCGGAGGTGATAGATGCCCTCGACGCAAAGTTTGGGATGCAGATAGTGTTGGTGGGCGGCCGGTCCGAGCGGGAGCTGTGCGCTGAACGGATAGTGATGGACCGAACGAAGCATAAGCCTCGCTCGGAGCTGGGCAGCGGGTTGCGCAAGCTTGTCACAATTCTGGACGCGTCCTCCCTCGTTCTCTCCCCCGACACTGGGCCCCTCCACATGGCCGTTGCCCTAGACAGGCCCGTCATCAGCCTCATGGGCTACACGAATCCGAAGCGTACGGGTCCCTATGGAAAATTTCAGGATCTGATCGTCGATGCCTACGGCGACCCCGGCGAGAACTATCCCATTTCGATGGAGAATCGGCCGGGCCGGATGAAGCGAATCGAGACGCAGCACGTTCTGGAGAAGGTGGCGGTGTGGCAGAAGAAATACGCGGGCGTTGCGCGATGACACGGCAGAAGCGCCCGAGCTCGGAACAACCAGCGGCTGTCAAAGCAAAACTCCCAGTCAGAGAGCAGGTGTCTGCGGGCGGTGTCGTCTTTCGTCGCGAGGGCGAGCTGGTCGACGTAGTCATCGTCGCCGTCGGCGGGCAGAACAGATGGCAATTACCGAAGGGCCTCGTCGAGAAGGGCGAGAAACCGGAAGTCGCCGCTGTCCGCGAGGCGCGCGAAGAGGCTGGAGTCGACAGCGAAGTAGTCGAGGACATCGAGACGATCGAGTACTGGTACGCTGGTCTCGATGGGGGTGAGCGAGTCCGGTTTCATAAGCGGGTGCACTTTTATCTCCTCCGCTACCTGTCGGGTGATACCAAAGACCACGACTGGGAGGTCAACGAGGCGCGGTGGGTGCCGATCGGCGACGCCACAAGTCAGCTTGCGTTCGACAATGAGCGGCGGGTTGTCGATCGGGCGCGCCAGCTAATCCGTTAGCGTCGTAGCCAGCGTTCCGAATCGATAATGAACACCGACGTCGCGCATCAGGCCGACCAGACGCACGAGTGGCAGTCCCATTACGGCGAAATAATCCCCTTCAACCCGCTCGACGATCGTGGCCCCGTATCCCTGAATTCCGTACGCGCCCGCCTTGTCCATCGGCTCGCCGGTCGCAATGTAGGCTTCGATCTCGTCCTCGCGCAGCCGCCTGAACCTGACCCTCACCTCTTCCACTGCCGAGCGAAGCTTTTTCCCCCGGGAAACCGCAACCGCGGTGATGACCAGGTGCTCCCGGCCGCTCAACATCGCCAGCATCTGTGCCGCCTGAGGGGCGTCCACCGGCTTCCCCAACACTTTGCGGTTAATGACAACGATGGTATCCGCACCGATCGTGATCAGATCGGGATCACGCGTCGCCAGTGCGCTCGCCTTTTCTCGCGCCAGCCTCTCAGCGTGGCGCCGCGGGGCTTCCTTCGCGCGCATGGACTCGTCGATGTTGGCCGGAACGACTTCGTGAGCGATTCCGATCAGGTTGAGCAGCTCGCGCCGCCGAGGCGAAGCGGACGCGAGCACGACGCGACAAATCCTCACCGCTCGAGCCAGAGCGTCACGGGCCCGTCGTTCACCAGCTCGACGTCCATCATTGCGCCAAACTCGCCGCTTTCCACCTCGAGGCCTCGATCGCGCAGAGAAGCGAGAAACCGTTCGTAGAGCGGGATCGCCTCGTCGGGGCGAGCCGCATCGGTGAAGCTCGGCCGCTTGCCCTTTTCGGCGTTTCCATAAAGTGTGAACTGAGACACGACCAGGACACTCCCGCCGACATCTGCCAATGGCAGATTCATTTTGCCTTCGGAGTCTCCGAACAGCCTCAGCCCGGCCGTCTTCTCCGCCATCCAATCCACTTTCTCGGGGGTGTCGCCGTGCGTGAAGCCGACGAGGAGAAGAAATCCGCGTCCAATGCTTCCGACATTCCGTTCTTCGATGCGGACTTCAGCCCGCGAGACCCGCTGGAGTAGGACTCGCAGGTCCTACTCCACCGTGACAGACTTGGCGAGATTGCGCGGCTGATCCACGTTCGCACCGCGCTTTACCGCGATGAAATACGCTAGCAGCTGGAGAGGGACTGATGCCAACACTGGAGTAAGCATGTCCTTGGTCTCGGGAATCCGGAACTCGTAATCGAGCTTCCCGTTCAGCACTTCTTCGTCGCGTGTAGTGATCGCGACGACGCGGCCGCCCCGCGCCTTCACTTCCTGGACGTTGGAAACGACCTTGTCGAAGACCGAGTCGTGCGGAGTGATGAAGAGCACCGGCATCTTTTCGTCGATGAGCGCGATAGGCCCGTGCTTCATCTCCGCGGCGGGATAACCCTCGGCGTGGATGTAGCTGATCTCTTTCAGCTTGAGAGCTCCCTCCAACGCGGTCGGGAAGCTGTACCCTCTGCCGAGATACAGGAAATTCTGGGCATTCTTGAACTCCTCGGCGATCTTCTCGATCTCGGGAGCACGGTCGAGAATGTTCTGAATCTTCGAGGGCAGCTTCAGCATCTCTTCGATGATCTCCCTGCCATCGACCATGGATAGATTGCGCAGCCTGGCGAGCTTGAGCGTAAAGAGCAGAAGAGCAATCACCTGGCTGGTAAATGCCTTGGTGGAAGCAACTCCGATTTCCGGACCGGCGTGGACGTAGATGCCGCCGTCACTTTCCCGCGCAATCGTGGAGCCGACCACGTTGACGATTCCATAGGTGCGGGCGCCGCGTGACTTGGCTTCGCGCATCGCCGCCAGCGTGTCAGCCGTCTCGCCACTTTGTGAAATTACGATACAGAGTGTTTTGTCGGTGACGATCGGATTGCGGTAGCGCAGCTCCGAGGCGTACTCCACCTCGACCGGAATGCGCGCCAGATTCTCCAGCATGTGCTCACCGATCAAGGCCGAATGCCAGCTCGTGCCGCAAGCAGTGATGAGGATGTTGTCGAACTTGAGCAGTTCCTCATCCGTCATATTGAGACCGCCGAGCTTCGACGTCCCCTGATCGAGCAGTAGGCGGCCGCGCATGCAGTTCTCGACCGTCGCGGGCTGCTCGAAGATCTCCTTGAGCATGAAGTGGTCGAATCCGCCGCGCTCTATCTGGTCCAGATCCCAATCGATTTTGCTGACCCTGCGCTCGAGCTGCTGCGCGCGCTGATTGAGAACCGTGTAGCCGTCGCGTGTCAGAACCGCGACGTCCCCATCATCGAGATAGACGACCTCGCGCGTCTGGGCCAGAATCGCCGAGACGTCGCTGGCAACATAGTACTCACCGTCACCGAGGCCGATCAGAAGCGGACTTCCCTTTCTCGCTGCGACGATCTTGTTCCTGTCCTTGCTGGAGACCACGGCGATTCCGTAGGTGCCTTCGATCTGCCAGAGCGCCTCGATCACCGCGTCCTCGAGATTTCCGTCGAAGGCTTCTTCGATGAGGTGAGCGATGACTTCGGTGTCGGTATCCGATGCGAATTTATGCCCGCGCGCCTCGAGTCCCCGCTTGAGTGTGCCTGAATTCTCGATGATGCCGTTGTGGACGACGGCGATATTGCCCTTGCAGTCTATGTGTGGGTGGGCGTTGCATTCGTTCGGCACGCCGTGGGTGGCCCACCGCGTATGGCCGATTCCCATTTCCCCCGCGACGGGACTCGCCGCGAGCGCGCGCTCGAGCTCGGAAATCTTTCCAGCGGCTTTCCGGGTCTCGACTCCGGCGCCGTTCATCACCGCGACGCCGGCTGAATCGTAACCCCGGTACTCCATCCGCTTCAGTCCCTCGAGGAGCAGCGGTGTCGCCCCGCGCGTCCCAATGTATCCGATGATTCCACACATGTTTGAGCTCTCGTTGACTGTATTCTATCTGCTGAGCGCCTCTACTGGCTTGCGGCAGTCGAGGACCAGTTTCTCCGCCTCTGATGCGCTGGGCGCCTCTGCTATCACACGCACGATTGGTTCCGTCCCCGAAGGGCGGATATGCACCCAGCGATCGGGCCAGGTGAGCCTTAAACCGTCCTGGGTGTCCACCTGGGCGTCGGGGAACGCCTTCTTGAGCGCTTCGTACACCGTGTCGAGCGGAGCGTTCGGACGATCCAGCTTATCCTTGACGATAATGTAGCGCGGATACGACGCGACGATCTTGGAGAGGGGTCTCTTCTCGCCTTCCTCCAGGAGCAGCTGGAGAATGAGCGCGGCACCGACGGGCGCATCCCGCCCCAGGTGAAGCTCTGAGAGAATAACGCCTCCGTTTCCCTCCCCACCGATCGGCGCGTTTTCCGCGCGCATCCGCGTCGCCACGTTCACCTCGCCTACCGGGGCGCGGATCACTGTGGTGCCAGCCTCGGCCGCGATGTCATCCATGATCCTGCTCGTCGAGAGATTCGTTACGATGGGGCCCTTTCGATGTCGCAGGACGGCCTTGGCCGCCAACGCCAGAGTGTAGTCCTCCCCGATCGCCACACCTTCGTCCGAGACGAGCGCCAGCCGATCGACATCCGGATCGACGGCCATGCCCAAATCGCAATGAGAATCCTGCACCAGCCGTTGCAGCTCCTTGAGGTTCTCCGGCACGGGTTCCGGCGGACGGGGAAATCTTCCGTCCGGCTCCATGTTGATCGTCGCCAGCTTGCAGCCTAGGAGCTCGAGAAGAACCGGCATGAAGACGCCACCGGCGCCGCGCACACAGTCGAGTCCTACCCGGAATTCGCGTCTCCGGATCCCTTCAACGTCGAGGAACGGAAGCGCAAGAATCCTTTCGATGTGCTCACGCGCCGCGTCCCGGTCGGCACTGACGGTACCAAGTTTGTCCCAGGTCGCACGCGGAATCTTTCCGTCCACCACGCTACGCATGTCGGCAGCTTCGGCGCCGTCGAGGAACAGGCCCGAAGGTCCGATGAACTTGAGCGCGTTCCACTCGATGGGATTGTGGCTGGCAGTGATGGCCAGGCCACCAGCGGCGCGGTGATGCTCTACGGCGAGCTGCACCGTCGGTGTTGGGACCATGCCGATATCGAGCACGTTGCAGCCAACCGACTGGAGTGCCGCGTGGACGACGGGCTGGAACATCGGACCCGAGACGCGACTATCCCTGCCGACGACGATTGTGGCCTTGCCACCATTGCGCGCCAGCGCCCACGCGCCGAAGCCGGCGGCGAATTTCGCCATGATCTCCGGCGTCAGCGCCTCACCAACGCGCCCGCGCACACCGGAGACGCTAACCATCAATCCTTCATAGGCCATTCATGCCCTTTCCTCTCGTTTCTATTGGCGCGATCGAGCAGCCGGTAATTTACTCCGCCAGGAACGCATCGTACGACTGATGCCGGTGTCTCCTTTGATTAACTTCCCCTCAATATCCTCCACCTGACCCCGAGAATGACCCGCATCTTCGAAGAAGACCTCAAGACAAAGTTCGCCACCCGGGCAATCCACGCCGGACAACGACCTGACATGCTTTCCGGCGCTATCATGACGCCGATTTACACGACGTCCACCTACGTTCAGGAAGGACTCGGCAAGAACAAAGGCTACGAGTACGCGCGCGGAAAAAACCCTACGCGCGAGGCGCTGGAGCGAAACGTCGCCGCGCTCGAGGGGGGAACCCATGGCTTCGCTTACAGCAGTGGGATGGGCGCTACCGATTCGATCATGAAGCTGTTCAGGTCGGGGGACCATATCGTCGCGGGCGAGAGCAGCTACGGCGGAACGTTTCGGCTGTTCGACAGGATCCTCAGGAATTTCGGACTGTGCTTCACTTACGTCGACAGCAGGGATCCGCAGCGCGTGGAAGACGCGTGCACCAAGAACACCGTAGCAATCATGATGGAGACGCCCACCAATCCGATGATGCGAATAACCGATCTGGCGGCGGTTGGTCAGATCGCCAAGCGCAAGAAGGCTCTCTTCATCGTGGACAATACGTTTGCGTCTCCGTACTTCCAGCGGCCGTTCGACCATGGTGCGGACATCGTCTACCACTCTACGACGAAATACCTGAACGGCCACAGCGACATGGTCGGAGGGATCGCCGTGGTGCGGGACGACGCGCTCGCTGAACGAATGCAGTTCATTCTCAACTCTTCCGGAGCGGTGCCGGGTGCGTTCGACGCCTGGCTGGTGCTGCGCGGAACCAAGACGCTTCACCTGCGCATGCCGCGTCACGACGAGAATGGTCGGAAGATCGCCGCGTGGCTGGCGGAAGAGATCGGCCACGAGAACGTGATCTATCCGGGCCTTCCGTCGCACCCGCAGCACGAGTTGGCCAAACGACAGATGACGGGATTTGGCGGCATGATCTCCGTTCTGACGGGCAGCAAGGACAGAGCGGCGAAGATTCTGAGTCGCGTGCGGGTCTTCTCTCTCGCCGAATCGTTGGGGGGCGTGGAAAGCCTGATCAGCCACCCGGCATCGATGACGCACGCGTCCGTCCCGCCACAGCAAAGGGCGGAGCTCGGGCTGACCGATGATCTCGTTCGCCTCTCCTGCGGCGTGGAGGATGTCGGCGACCTGATCGCCGACCTCGAGCAAGCGTTCGGATGAAGATTCTGATCGTCGGCGGCGGCGCGCGCGAGCATGCGCTCGCCTGGAAACTGCGCCGCGACGATCCGGGCTCCGATCTCATTGCCGCACCGGGGAATCCTGGCATCGCGGCCATCGCCCG
>JALYYH010000116.1 GCA_030946665.1 Gemmatimonadota bacterium | reverse complement strand
GACGTGTGAGGTCGGGGCTGATTGCCTTGTAAGTCTGACCCTCGTCGTCGGACTGGAAAATCACGCTGCTGCCCACGTACATCCTGTTCGGATTGTGCGGGGAGATCACGATCGGGAACGTCCACTGGAAGCGGTACTTCGCGTCTGCTGCGTCGTGTCCCATGGGGTTGTTGGGCCACGGGTTCACGTCGCGCTCGAATCCGGTCTTGATATCCTTGTGAGTGAGGAGCCCGCCGTACGAGCCGGCGAACACCACATCGGGGGAGTCCGGACGCACGGCGATATAACCGCTTTCTCCACCGCCGGCGTCGTACCAGTCGCGGATGTCTATTCCGCCGCTTTTTCTGCTCGGCCCGCACAGCGTCGAGTTGTCCTGTTGCGCGCCGCACACGCGGTAAGGGAAATGGTTGGTAGTCGCGACGTGGTAAAACTGCGCCGTCGCCTGGTCCTGTTCGCTCCACGACTTGCCGCCATTGAACGACACGTTGGCTCCGCCGTCATTCGACTCTATCATCCGCTGCGCGTCGTTGGGCGCGATCCACAAGTCGTGATTGTCTCCGTGCGGTACTGGAACGTTGCGGAACGTCTTGCCGTTGTCGTTCGATCGGTACATGCCCGTGTTCAGCACGTAGACGGAGTTCTCGTCCTTGGTATCAGCGAAGATCCTCGTGTAATACCACGCGCGCTGGCGCAGGCGGCGATCGCTGTTCGTGCGAGTCCATGTCGCCCCACCGTCCAGCGATCGGAAGACTCCGCCAGAGTCGGCTTCAACGATTGCCCACACGTGACTTGGATTAACGGGTGAGACCGCGAGCCCGATGTTGCCGATTACACCCTGTGGAAGACCCGGATTGCGGGTGATCTCTGTCCAGTGCGCGCCGCCATCGGTCGACTTGAAAATTCCGCTTCCCGCTCCGCCGGACACCAGCTGCCAGGGAGTGCGCCACGCCTGCCAGAACGCCGCATACAGAGTTTCCGGGTCCTTCGCGTCCATGACGAGATCGGTGATGCCGGTCGAATCGTTGCGATAGAGAATTTTTCTCCAGCTCTTCCCGCCGTCGGCGGTCTTGTAGACTCCGCGCTCCGGACTGGGTCCGAAGACGTGTCCCTGCGCGCCGACATAGACGATGTCGGGGTTGGATGGGTGGACCCGCACTCGGGAGATCTGTCGAGTGTCAGCGAGCCCGAGCGACGTCCATGTCTTTCCGGCGTCAGTGGTGCGCCAGACCCCATCGCCGTGCGACACGTTGCCACGAATTGGATACTCGCCGGCTCCCACATAGACGATGTCGGGATTTGACTCGCTGATCCCTATCGCCCCAATCGTCCCGCCAAAGTACTTGTCGGTGACCGGTGCCCAGGTGATTCCACCATCGGTGGTCTTGAATACTCCACCGCCCGTCGTGCCGAAGTAGTACTCATTCACTCGCTGACTCGACCCCGCGACCGCCACCGATCTGCCGCCGCGAAACGGCCCGATCTCGCGCCAGTGCAACGCGGCGAACGTCGTCGAGTCATAGCTCGGCGAGGCCGGGAACGAAGGATTCAGATGTTCGGGTGATCTCGGCGGCGCGTTCTGCGAGACTGCGGGGGCGGGAAGCAAAAATACGATCGTCAGGCCTGCGCCGACGAGGTAGCGAAGGGCGATAACTCTCACGAAGGGAATCTCCGACGGGCGGTTGATTGACTGCTAGTATGTAGCAGACACGTCAACCACTCGGCAAGTGCGACCCACGCGCCTCACGAACGAGGCTCCTACCGCAGAAATCTTTCGGCTAGCTGCGCGAGTCGGTCGTCGCCCTCCCGCTCGGCGCGAGCGCGAATGTTTTCGACGAACGGACGCAGACGTTTTTCTCCCCAGTAGTAACCAGTCGCGCTCTCGGCACTTCCAGTGTCTCCGGCACGGGCTGCGTCGAGGAGTGCTTCAGCTGCTGCTTCGTCGTAACCGGGATCCGTGCGGGCCGGGAGAGAATAGCGCTTTCCCGGATCGCCCCAGCCACCAGCATCTTCTTTCAAGAACGCACGCGACATTCAGTTACCCTCGACGGACCTGATCAAATGTCGCAGCTTTCACGCCGCTATCACGGGATTTGCAGGTAATGACTGCAAAACAACAAATGGGGAGGACGGATGAGACAGGACTCCTTTGAGGAGCAGCAGGAGGCGCTTGACCCGCACCGCCGCGAGGAGCGGGACTCTGCGGCGCTCGAGACTTCGGGACGCCTTCGCCAGAAGGGCGTGCTCCTCACTGGGCGAGAGACGAGTGCCCAGCTCGATGATGTGCTCACGGCCGTCGATCGCTTCGAGGCGGCAGTGATCGCCCGAGGAGGGGATCTGTTCGTAAACTCCCCAACGTCGCATCCCCCGGAGGATCCGGATTTCGTTATTCCTCAGCGAGTGCCGGGTGAGGATCCAGAAGCATACGCGGCACGCATCAATGCCGCGGCGGAGCGCCTGGAAAAAGCGGATTTCTAGAGGGCGGGAGCCGCGGTGAACGAGGCGACCAGGACGAGCATCCGTTGGGCGAAGGCCGGGTTGATTACCAACGCGCTGCTCGTGATCGTGAAGTTCGTCGCGGGAATCGTCGGACACGCCAACGCCCTCGTCGCCGACGCCGTTGAGTCTTCGGCGGACATTTTCTCTTCCATGATCGTCTGGATGGGGCTGAGCATTGCCGCGCGACCAGCCGACGAGGACCATCCTTACGGGCACGGCAAAGCCGAGCCGATCGCCGCTGCCATCGTCTCGCTCATGCTCCTCGGCGCCGCGGTCGGAATCTCGATCATGGCGATTCGGGAGATCATGAGACCGCACCACTTGCCCGCCCCGTTCACTCTATTCGTGGCCGCGGGCGTCATCATCCTCAAGGAGATTCTTTACCGGCGGGTCTCACGCGTGGGCAAGGCAGTCGGCGGAACTGTCATCGCGGCCGACGCCTGGCACCATCGCGCAGATGCGATCAGCTCTCTGGCCGCATTCATCGGAATCAGCGTCGCTCTTATCGGTGGTCGCGGCTGGGAGGCAGCGGACGATTGGGCAGCCCTCGTCGCGGCGTTCGTCGTTGCGGTGAACGGGATTCGCACTCTGCGGCCAGCCGTCTCGGGTTTGATGGACGAGGCGCCGGACCGGACCCTGAAGGAGCGCGCCGCCGATGCCGCCTCGAGCGTCGATGGGGTCCGCAGCGTCGAGCGACTCAACATTCGCAGTTCCGGACTCGGCTTTCACGTCGATCTTCACGTCAAGGCGGATCCATCGATTTCACTCGAGGCAGCGCACGAAATTGCCGCGAAAGTCAAATACGCCATTCTCGAAGCGATCCCAAACGCCGTCAGCGTGCTCGTTCACATGGAGCCATACCGTGACAGCCGCGAGCTGCCGAGCGATCCGGTTTTCAGCCTGCCACCGGTGTAGGCGGAGCGCTAGCCGCGCTTCCAGTCGCCGCTGTTTCCGCCCCGCTTCTCAGTGAGGCGAATTCCGGAAATCTCCATGGCTCGGTCGAGGGCTTTAGCCATATCGTAGATCGTGAGGAGCGCGACGGTGACTCCCGTCAGCGCCTCCATCTCGACGCCGGTCGGCCCGCGCGTCGTCGCCCAGGCCGCTGCTCTCACCCCCGGCAGCGTGGTGTCGACATCGATGTCGACACCGACGTCCGTGAGCGACAGAGGATGACAGAGCGGAATGAGCTCAGCGGTCTTCTTCGCCGCCATGATACCGGCGACCCGAGCGGTCGCGATGACATCGCCTTTCGATACGGCGTTCCGGGCTATCGCGTCGACAGCGACCTTGCTCATTGTGATCAAGCCTTCCGCGCGAGCGGTGCGAACGGTGTCTGCCTTCGCGCTCACATCCACCATTCGCGCATGGCCCGCGGCATCAGTGTGGGTCAGATCCTTCATCTCAGCAACCGTGTGGGCGCGCTCATTTCAACGTGGTCGAGAGCTCGCGAATCAGTTTCGCGGTGATGACCTGGGGGCTGACGTTGCTAGTGGCGTAGGTTTGGGCCTGCAGGACAGCGTCGACCGCCCTGCTCGCGGCAGCGGCGGCCCCGTCATCCTTTCGATGCAACGCATCGCGGACTCGTTCACCGAGCAGGTCGACGAGAGCGTCGAGAGTGTCGGTAAAAGCGCCGCGAGCGCCAGCTGCACCCTGCGCCAGCGCCGTCGAGTAGTGAGTTGCCCGCCGAGCGCCGGTAGCCGCGTCGATGATTTTGCGCGCGCTCAATGTGGCCTTCGCATCGTCGCCTCCGGTGAGAAGCCTTCCGGGCGCACCAGCGGCCGAACGGACTCGCTCGGCGGTGCTGCTCTTCGATGTTTTGTCGAGAATTTTCTTCACCTCCGGGTTCTCGACGAATGCGCGGACCGCTGCGTCGGGCACGAAGGGGATCCGGACGGATACGACTCGCGATCGTATGGTCGGTAGCAGCGCGCCCGGCTCACTCGAAGTGAGAATGATGGTCGTGTCTTCAGGTGGCTCCTCGAGGAGCTTCAGAAATGCGTTCGCCGCCATGTCAGCGCCTTCCTGAGGGACCATTCGCTCCGCGTCACCAACGACGAAGATTTTTCGACGGCCCATGGCCGGCGACATCACGGCGCGGTGAACGAGGGACCGCACCGTTGCGACATAGATGCCCTCGCTTCCCGATGGCGCCGCATAGAGCCCGAAGTTTTCCACCCGCTCCGCGATGGCCTCGGCGTAGTCGTCGCGTACCTGCTCCTGGTCGGGGTCGGCGTCCTTGAGGCGTGGGCGCGGGAACACCCAGTGTAGATCGGGGTGCGTTATCTCCCGAGCGTAGCGGCATGTTTTACATGTGCCGCACGGGGCGTTGGCTTCCGTGCAAAGGAGCACCTCCGCCAGCCAGAGCGCGAGCCGCTGCTTTCCTACACCTCGCGCGCCCTGGAAGAGAAGACTCGACGGAAGCGTACCCGCTCTTACGCTCTCCGAGAGGCGGGCTCGCACGAGCTCGTGTCCATAAAGGTCGACGATTGGCACGTCGAAATATGCTCACCGCGGCGTCACCGGTCAGGTATCACGGCGAGGTTCTTCCGTGGCACATTTTCTGACTTGTATAAAGGGAGTCGAGTCACCGCACACCGCAACGGGAGATACCATGTCCGCTCAGCTCAGAGGGCGCAAAGTCGTTTTCCTCGCCACCGATGGCGTGGAGCAGGTCGAGTTAACCGCGCCATGGAATGCGCTGAAGCAGGCTGGTGCAGACGTGTGCCTGGTCTCGGACAAGACCGGCGAGATTCAAGGGATGAATCACGATGAGAAGGGCGACAGATTCCCCGTCGACGGGCCGGTCTCCAACGCGAGCGCGCGGGACTTCGACGCCTTGGTGCTGCCGGGCGGCGTGGCGAGTCCCGACAAGCTGCGTACCAACAAGGATGCCGTGAATTTCGTTCGTGAGTTCATGGAGCTGGATAAGCCGGTCGCGGCGATCTGTCACGGGCCGTGGCTGTTGGTCGAGGCGGACGCCGTTCGTGGCAGAACGATCACTTCCTGGCCCAGCCTGGAGACCGACGTCAAGAATGCTGGCGGAGCGTGGGTGGACAAGCAGGTGCAGCTCGAC
Source organism: Gemmatimonadota bacterium (assembly GCA_030946665.1). The sequence goes on along the minus strand of JALYYH010000116.1, from coordinate 1,560 downwards.
CAGAAGCTTTTGACGAGCAGGAAGCCCGACGACCTGCCAGCGTTTTGTGCGACGCTGGTGGACTTGCTAACCACTGCCATCGAGGAGCGGCGGTTGGACAAAATGGTCGAGCAGAGCTTTCCCGCGAGCGACCCGTTGCCCGGCCCCATCGCTCTGGGGTAGTAGGGAACAAGCTACCGTCGGAGTATTTTGCTTTGCACAGCAAAGTACTTGACAGTTATTGGTTGAGTACCTAACTTTTTCCCATGGCCTCGGTTACGCCTCTTCATCGCGCACCTGCTGCTGAACCACCTGCGCTCCACGCGCGGGCAATGGACAACCTTGCCTTCATCCGCGACACAATGGAGGCCGCGGGTTCATTCACTGCTGTCTCCGGCTGGGGGATGGTGGCGGTTGGCCTCATCGCCGGCGTCGCCGCGCTGATCGCATCCGCGCAGCAATCGGTGCTGCAGTCTCTGTACGTCTGGATCGCGGCGGCTGTGCTCGCGCCGGCGGTGATGCTGTGGGCGATTGTTCGCAAGGCGCGCAAAGCTCGCATGCCTCTCCTGTCGGGCCCGGGGCGAAAATTCGTTCTCAGCTTTTCTCCGCCAATGCTGGTTGGAGCGCTTCTCACGATCGTGCTCTACCGCGCGGGTCTGGTCGGCGCAATTCCGGGAATGTGGCTCCTCCTGTACGGCACGGCGGTCGTCGCCGGCGGCGCGTTCTCCGTGAAGATCGTCCCCGTGATGGGGATCTGCTTCATGCTGGCCGGCACGCTGGCAGTGTTTGCACCTCCGGCATGGAACGACTGGCTCATGGCAGCCGCATTCGGCGGACTGCACATCGGATTTGGAATCCCAATCGCCCGGAGGCACGGTGGCTAAGCACGGAACAGCGCGCGACGACCGTCCGCCAAACGTGAGTGATTTGCGGACGGTGCGTGGAAAATCTGACTCGACTTCGCCCTCCTCCCGCGCCGACTCACTCGATCGGCTCATTCACGAGCGTCTGCGACTCGGCATCGTGAGTGCGTTGGCAGTCAACGATTCTCTCAGCTTCAGCGATCTCAAGAAGTTGATGAAGACGACCGACGGCAACCTCAGCGTCCACGCACGGAAGCTGGAGGAAGCCGAATACATCACGTGCACGAAGTCGTTTCAGGGTCGCATGCCGAAGACGCAGTACAGTCTCACTGCGGCCGGGCGTCGGGCGCTCGAACGCTATCTCGATCACATGGAGGCGCTGATACGCGCCACCCGGGAGCGCTGAGAGTGTCGAACAGCGCGCACGCCGTGAAGCACACGCACGCCCACCCTACACATCAGACCGCTGCGCAGTTGGGAATCCATGTCGCAATGATCATGGATGGAAATGGGCGGTGGGCAAACGCGAGAGGGCGTCCGCGCACAGCGGGGCATATCGCCGGTGCGCGGGTGGTGCGAAAGATTGTTGAAGCCGCGCCAGACTGTGGCATCGGAATGCTCACGCTTTACGCATTCTCCGCTGACAATTGGGCGAGACCTTCGCGCGAGGTCGCTCTTTTGATGCGTCTTTTCCGGCGGTATCTCGTTGCCGAGACCG